>NZ_JBHDLJ010000012.1:0-111461 GCF_041877255.1 Arthrobacter halodurans | reverse complement strand
GGGGCCGGGATGGCATAGTTGGGCCATGGGACAGCAGAAGAACGGCAAAAGCACCAAGAACGACAAAGTCGCCAAGAACGGCAAGGTCGCCAAGAACGACAAGACCGCCAAGGGCGCCAAGAACGGCAAGGGCACGCAGGCCGCCAAGGCCGCGGCGGCCCCGAAGTCCTCCCCGGTGGAGCCGGCGGGGGTGCTCGGATTCGACGTGCGGCCCAGCGCCGCGCTGCGTGCCCCGCAGCACGTCAGCCTGGCCACGATCGACCCCAACTCCACCCCCGGCTACCGGGGCCGGAAGGCCGAGGGCAAGGAGACGCTGAAGGCGGCCGACGACGTGCTCAGCCAGCTTCAGGAGCGCTACTTCGCCGAGTCGCGCATCGGCGAGAAAAAGGACCGCGTGCTGCTGATCCTCCAGGCCATGGACACGGCCGGGAAGGGCGGGATCGTCCGGCACGTCATCGGGTCCGTGGATCCCCAGGGCGTGAGCCACCACGCGTTCAAGGCGCCCACCCGCGCCGAACTGCGGCACGACTTCCTCTGGCGCATCGAGAAGCGCCTTCCGGAGGAAGGCATGCTGGGCGTCTTCGACCGGTCGCACTACGAGGACGTGCTGATCCACCGCGTCCGGGGGCTGTCGGCGCCGGAGGAGATCGAGCGCCGGTACGGCGCCATCCGCGAGCTCGAGGCCGGCCTGGCCGGATCGGGCACCCGCGTGATCAAGGTGATGCTGCACATCTCCAAGGGCGAGCAGCACGATCGGCTCGCCGAGCGGCTCGACCGCCCGGACAAGCACTGGAAGTTCAGCCCCGCGGACATCGACGAACGCGCGGTCTGGGACGACTACATGGAGGCCTACGAACTCGCGATCCGGCAGACGAACACCGACGAGGCGCCCTGGTACGTCGTCCCGGCCAACCACAAGTGGTACGCGCGCATCGCCGTGCAGCAGCTGCTCATCGAGGCGTTGCAGGACATCGACCCGCAGTGGCCGGCCGCCGACTTCGACGTCAAGGAGCAGAAGCTGCGCCTCGCGGCCTCCGTCTAGGCGTCCGAACCCTCGTCGGCCCTCGCGCGGGCGGCCTCGAGCCGCTGGCGCGCGCCCTCGAGCCACGCCTCGCAGCGCTCGGCCAGGGCCTCGCCGCGCTCCCACAGGGCCAGGGACTGCTCCAGGCTGGCGCCGCCGGCCTCCAGCTGGGAGACGACGGCGACGAGCTCCTCGCGGGCCTGTTCGTAGTTGAGTTCCGCGACATCCGTGTGCAGGGGGCGGGCGTTCGTACCGGTGTCAGTCATGCGAGTTTCCCTTCGCTGTGGATTCATCTGGTGGCAGCACGACGGCGTCGAACCGGCCCCGGGCGACCCTCACCGCGAGGCGGGTGCCGGCGGGGGCGTCCGCCGGATCGCGGACGACCGCGCCGTCGGCGGCGGCCTGCACCACCGCGTAGCCGCGGTCCAGCGTCTGTTGCGGCGACAGCGCCCGGACCTGGGCGCGCAGGTGCGCGACGGCGTCGGACCCCCGGGACAGCGCCGCGCGCATCGAATGAAGGGAGCGCTGGCGGAGCCGCCGGACGTCCTCGGCGCGCACGTCCACCATGCCGGAGGGCTGGGACATCACGGGGCGCGTGCGCAGCGACTCCAGGCGGTGGGACTCGCGCTCGAGGAACTGCCGGACCGCGCGGTCCAGCCGAAGCCGGGCCTGCTGGATCCGCTGGCGCTCCTCGCCCACGTCCGGCACGATCCGCTTGGCGGCGTCCGTCGGCGTCGAGGCGCGGAGGTCCGCCACGTCGTCCAGGATGGGCCGGTCGGCCTCGTGCCCGATGGCGCTGACCACCGGGGTGGAGGCCGCCGCGACCGCGCGGACCAGGTCCTCGGAGCTGAACGGCAGGAGATCCTCCAGCGCGCCGCCGCCGCGCGCGATCACGATCACGTCGACGGCGTCCAGGGCGTCGAGTTCACGCAGGGCCTGCACGATTTCGCGCACCGCGTTCTGGCCCTGGACGGCGGTGTTGCGGACCTCGAACTCCACGCCCGGCCAGCGCAGGGAGGCGTTGCGCAGCACGTCCTTCTCGGCGTCCGAGTTGCGCCCGGTGATCAGCCCCACGCGGCGGGGCAGCACGGGGAGGGGGCGCTTGCGCGCCGTGTCGAACAGGCCCTCGGCCTGCAGCGCCTGGCGGAGCCGCTCGAGCCGGACCAGCAGGTCGCCCAGCCCCACGGGCCTGAGGTCTGAGGCGTTCATGGAGAGCCTGCCGGTCTTCAGGTAGAGGTTCGGGCGGACCCGGGCGACCACCCGTGCGCCGACTTCCGGCCGGGATTCCAGCGTGCGCATGACCGAAGCCCAGACCGTGACGGAGAGCGAGTACTCGACGTCGACGTCGCGCATGGTCAGGTAGGCGTGGCCGTTGCGGATGTTCGCCTCCAGCAGCTGGCCCTCGATCCAGACGTCCGGGGAGCGCTCGATGTGCTGCTTGAGCTTTTCCGAGAAGAGCCGCAGGGGCCACGGCGATTCGGGGGAGGTGTCCGCCGCCGTCGCTGGCACGGTCGTCGGCCCAGCACGTTCCTCGTCCACGGACTTCCTTCCCGGCCGGTCCCTCCGGCACCCTCCATAACTATCAGTAAGGTGGGACAAATCGGGCACGCCGCCACGGCGGTGCCGGAAGGAGAACGACATGCGTGCGATCTGGGCGGCCCTGCTGATGGTCGTCGCGGCCGTCCTCGCCGTGGGAGCCGTCGCCGGTTTCGGGGTCGACCGCCTGGCCCGCACCGCGGAGCCCGCGCGGCAGATCGCCGGTCCGCTGGCCGATGACCCGCGGCTTCGCGACGCGCTGGCGGCGGAGCTCTCGGCGCGGCTGCTGGAGCAGGTGCCGGATCGCGCGGAGATCCCGGCCGTCGTCGCTCCGCTCCTCGAACGGGCTGCCTCGGAAGCCGTCTCCACGGCCCTTGCGGAGCCGGACTTCCGCGGGGCCTGGCTCGAGACCGTCGACCTCACGCGGGAACGCTACGTCGCCCGCCTGGAGGCCGTGGGCGCCGGGGACTTGCCCGGGGGAGCGGGATCCTCGGCGACCGCGGCCCTGGAGCTGCGGCCGCTGGCTGTTTTGGGCCACGCGCGCCTGCAGGAGGCGGCGGACCGCTTCGGGCTCGGCCCGCTGGTGGAGCCGCTGGGGGACAGGCTCGACATCTCGGTCGAACTCGGGGTGCCGGACCCGGCGGACGTCGCGCCCGAAACGCTCGCCGGGGCGGTTCGGCTCTCGGCGCAGTGGGGCTGGTGGGCCGTGGCCTCCGCCGTGGCGGCCCTGGCATCGCTGCTGCTCGCGGACGCCCGCGGCCGGTGGTGGGTCCTCACGCTCGGCGGGACGGTCGTGGCCGTCCTCGGCGGCGCGGCGCTCGCCCTCGCGTCGCGTGCGGCATCCGGTGCCGCGGCTTCCGGTGCGGCGGATCCCGGGGACGGGGCCGGGCGGATCGAGGCGCTCGTGGGACACACCCTGATGGAGGGCCTGGCGACCCAAGCCGTCCCCCTGGCCTGGTGGACGCTGGTGGCGGGCTGCGCCGTCGCGGCCACCGGGGTCGCGCTGCGCGTCCTGAGGAGGCCGGCGGCGACCCGCTAGAATCGGGGGTATGCCTTCCAGCTCCTCCGTTCCGGTCTCCGTCCCCATGCCCTCGGTCCCGCGCCGGCGCCGCAGCCCCGAGGACGTGGCGGCCGCGTCCCCGGTCGCCGGTCCGAAGCGCGTGCTGCTGGCGGCCCCGCGCGGCTACTGCGCCGGCGTAGACCGCGCCGTCATCGCGGTGGAGAAGGCCCTGGAGCACTACGGGCCGCCCGTCTACGTGCGCAAGCAGATCGTCCACAACCTGCACGTGGTCACCACGCTGGAGGAGCGCGGGGCCATCTTCGTCGAGGAGACGGACGAGGTGCCAGAAGGCGCCCTCGTGATCTTCTCCGCCCACGGCGTCAGCCCGGCCGTCGTCCAGTCGGCCGAGGACCGCAACCTGCGCACCATCGACGCGACCTGCCCGCTGGTGACGAAGGTGCACCGCGAGGCGGTGCGGTTCGCCAGGGACGACTACGAGATCCTCCTCATCGGCCACGAGGGCCACGAAGAGGTGGAGGGAACCTACGGCGAGGCGCCGGAACACACCCAGATCGTGAACAACCCGGAGGAGGCCGCCACGATCCAGGTGCGCGACCCGGACCGGCTGATCTGGCTCTCACAGACGACGCTCTCCGTCGACGAGACCATGGAGACCGTCCGCCGCCTGCGCGAGCGCTTCCCCAACCTGCAGGATCCGCCCAGCGACGACATTTGCTACGCCACCTCCAACCGCCAGACCGCGATCAAGAAGATCGCGCCACAGGCCGATCTGGTGCTCGTGGTCGGTTCCTCGAACTCCTCGAACTCCGTCCGCCTGGTGGAGGTGGCACTGGAGTACGGCGCGCGCGCGGCCTACCGCGTGGACTACGCCAATGAAATCGACGAGACCTGGTTCGAGGGTGTCGGGACCGTCGGCGTGACCTCCGGCGCGTCCGTGCCCGAGGTCCTGGTGCGCGAGGTGCTGCACCTGCTGGACGACTACGGCTTCGGCCCGGCCGAGGAAGTGGTGACGGCGCAGGAGGACATCCTGTTCTCGCTGCCCAAGGAGCTGCGCGCGAAGCTCAAGGAGGCCGGCGACGCCACCGTCGGCCTCGGCGGCCGCGGGGCGCGCACGAGCGGCTAGCGGACGGCCGGCGCCTCGCGCGTCGGCCCGCCCGTGGGATCAGCCGTGCGATCGGCCCGCCCGCGTGGACGGGGCACGCAGCCTGCGCATCGGACGTGCCGCGTCAGCCCGCCCGGGCCGACGCGCCGTCGGCCCCGTCCCGTCCGCCGGTGGCGTTCTCCGCCAGCTGGCGCTCGTCCAGGAGTTCCGTGGCGCTGAGCACGCGCGGGGTGGACTCGAGCGGCGGCGCCTCCAGGCGAGTGCGGCCCGAGGCCGCGGCGCTTCCCAGCCCCGGATCCAATTCCTGGATCCGCCGGGCCGAGGGCAGCACCCGCGACTCGAGGGCGCCGACGAAGGCGTTGTACTTCTCGACGCTGGCCTTCAGCGAACCGCCGAGCCGCGCGACGTGGCCGCCCATCGTGCCCAGGCGCTCGTAGAGCTCGCGGGACTGGTCGAAGAGGGCCCGGGCGTTCTCGGTGAGCAGCTCCTGGCGCCAGGCGAAGGCGAGTCCCTTGAGGATGGACAGGAGCGTCGCGGGCGAGGCGAGGGCGACGTTCTTGGAGAAGGCGTGGTCCAGCAGGCCCGGGTCCGCGGACAGGGCGGCCGCCAGGAAGGACTCCGCCGGCAGGAAGCAGACCACCAGTTCGGGGCTTCCGGCGACCCCGTCCCAGTACCTTTTGGACCCGAGCGTGTCCACGTGCGCGCGCAGCGCCTTGGCGTGCGCCGCCAGAAGCTCCGCCTGGCGGGCGCGCAGGCCGGGATCGGCGTCCGTGTCCAGCTCCTGCGCCTCGAGGTAGGAGTTCAGCGGCACCTTGGCGTCGACGGCGACGCTCTTCCCGCCGGGCAGTGAGACCACCAGGTCCGGACGCTGCCCGCCGGGCGTGACCACCTGCTCGCTGAAGTCGACGTGCTCGAGCATGCCCGCCGCCTCGACCACCCGGCGTAGCTGCACCTCGCCCCAGACGCCGCGGGCGGCGTTGTTGCGCAAAGCTCCCGCCAACGACGAGGTGGTCCGCAGCAACGCCGCGTCCTGTTCCGCCGCGGCGACCAGTTGCTGGCTCAGCTGCCCGTACTGCTCCACGCGGTCGCGTTCGAGCAGCGCGACCTGGGACTGGACCTGCCGCAGCTTCTCGGCCACGGGGGAGAGCGCGGCCAGCACGGCATGGTCCTGCCGGCCGCGCTCGCGGTCCTCCGCCGCGTGGGCGCGCAGCAACGCGTTCTCCGCCTCCGCGCCCGCCAGCCGGTTCGACGCCTCCCCGAGGCGCCGCGCCGCGTCGTCGTTCTCCGCCCGCAACCCGGAAAGCGACCCCCGCACCGCGAACCACCACAGCGAACCGGCGCCCGCGAGCGCCCCGAGCAGGAGGGTGAGGCCCGCCACTAACCAGCCGAAAGCATCCATGGAACCACTCTGCCAGCCAGCGCCGACAGTTTGCGGCAGGTAGACTCGTCTCCCGTGGCTCTTACTATCGGAATCGTCGGACTGCCCAACGTCGGCAAGTCAACCCTCTTCAACGCCCTCACCCGTGCGCAGGTGCTCGCGGCCAACTATCCGTTCGCGACCATCGAACCCAACGTCGGCGTCGTCCCGCTGCCGGACCCGCGGTTGGCGACGCTGGCCGGCATCTTCGGCAGCGAGCGCGTCCTGCCCGCGACGGTCTCCTTCGTGGACATCGCCGGCATCGTCAAGGGCGCGTCCGAGGGCGAGGGCCTGGGCAACAAGTTCCTGGCCAACATCCGCGAGGCCGACGCGATCTGCCAGGTGACCCGTGTGTTCGAGGACTCCGACGTGGTCCACGTCGACGGCGAGGTGAACCCGGCGTCGGACATCGAGACCATCTCCACCGAGCTGATCCTCGCGGACCTGCAGACCATCGAGAACCAGATGCCGCGGCTCGAGAAGGAACTGCGCGCGAAGAAGATCGAGGCGTCCTTCATCGAGACGGTCAAGGCCGCGCAGAAGGTGCTGGAGGAGGGCAAGACCCTGTTCGCCGGGGCCGCCGCCGCGAAGGTGGACCTCGAGGAAATCGCGCCGCTGCAGCTGATGACCACCAAGCCGTTCATCTACGTCTTCAACACCGACGAGGCCGGGCTGGCCAACGCCGAGATGCAGGCCGAGCTCTCCGCCCTTGTCGCCCCGGCCGAGGCCATCTTCCTGGACGCGCAGTTCGAGTCCGAGCTGGCCGAGCTGACCGAGGAGGAGGCCGCCGAGATGCTCGAGGACGCCGGCTACGCCGAATCCGGGCTGGACAAGCTGGCCCGGGTGGGCTTCGAGACCCTGGGCCTGCAGACCTACCTCACCGCCGGTCCCAAGGAATCGCGCGCCTGGACGATCCACAAGGGAGACACCGCCCCCCAGGCCGCGGGCGTGATCCACACCGACTTCCAGCGCGGCTTCATCAAGGCCGAGGTGATCGGTTTCGACGACCTGGTCGACGCCGGGTCGGTCGCCGCGGCGAAGTCCGCCGGCAAGGCCCGCATCGAGGGCAAGGACTACGTCATGCGCGACGGCGACGTGGTGGAGTTCCGCTTCAACGTCTAGCCTCGGCTCTCATCCGGAGCTGTGGAGCCGGCCCGTCCGCGAGCCCCATCATCCGCGCCATCGGAACAGGGGCTCGGCCGAATCGCGTTGCTGCTCGGTTTAGCGACTGGGAGAGTGCCCGGCGATGCGCGCACGCAGGCAGGTCATTCGGAATCAGGGCGCCGTCGGTTGCGCTTGGTTTCGGAGCGCCTGCGTTTTCCCTCGAGCCGACGACGCCGCGAGCCACCCGTGGGACGGCTCAATCGCCGGACGACCGGGGGAACCACTGCATCCCGCAGGACCGCGGCGAGGCGTTGCCTCGCCGCAGTCCTATTGAGCCGCTGGGCACGGTGCTCGGAGGCGCTGATGGTCAGCACCGTGCCCGAGACTCTCTCGGCGAGCCGGTCGAGGGCGCGTTCGCGTTGGACCTCGCTCAGGGCCGTTGTCGTGCGTAGATCGAGACTGAGTTGCACACGCGAGTCGGCGGTGTTGACGCCCTGACCGCCAGGGCCGGAGGCTCGGGAGAACTGCTCGACCAGCTCTCCCGCCGGTATGCGAAGGCCGCGGGGCGCGCCGGGTCCCGGGGGCACATGCAGGTAGTCCACATGATCATTATCCCGCAACTCCGTGGTGGATGCCGCGATCAGTACCGGTCGGAAGCAGCCAAGGCTGGATGCCATGCATCGCGCATGACCGCGTGCACGAACCGGAGGTGATGTGGCGATGGAACGTGGTGAGGTTCCGCTTCAACGCCTGACCCGACGGCGGCCCTCGGCCCGGGGCCGCCCCACTATCGTGGGGGTATGGAATCCGGCCCGCGTGTGCGCCTCGTCCTGCCGCACCAGCTCTTCGAGCAGCACCTCGACGTGGCCGGGGACACCGTGTTCGTGCTCATCGAGCACGACCTCCTCTTCCGCCAGTACGCGTTCCATTCCCACAAGCTGGTCCTGCACCGCGCGTCGATGGCCCGCTTCGCCCGTCTCCTCATGGACCACGGCTACGAGGTTGAGGTCCTCGAAAGCGATGCCGACCGCGGCTCCCGCGACCAGCTCGCGCAGTTCGTGCGCAACCGCGGCCCGGCGCAGGTGACCTGGTTCGACGTGGTCGACGACTGGCTCGAGCGGGATCTGATCGCCGGGCTCGCCGACGGCGGCTACCGGATGCGCCCCGAGCACGTGCTGGAGACGCCGAACTTCCTCACCGACCGGCAGCAGATCGACGACTGGTTCTCGCGCCACGACTCCCACCTGCAGGACTTCTACGTGTGGCAGCGTCGCCGGCTCGGCATCCTCGTCGACGACGGCGAACCCGTCGGCGGGAGGTGGTCCTTCGACGCCGACAACCGCAAGGGGCTTCCCCGCGGCTACGCGCCGCACGTGGTGGGCCGCTTCGCGCGCCATCCCGTCCTCCGGCGCGAGGGGACCTTCGACATCGACGCGCTGATGCCGGGCGCTGACGCGGCGGGCGGCGGGACGCCCCGGGAGGTCGAGCTCGCGATCGCCTGGGTGGGCGCCGAGTTCCCCCACGCCCCCGGGGACCCCCACCTGTTCGCCTGGCCCACCAGCGGCGACGAAGCCCGCGAGCATCTGCAGGAGTTCGTCCGCGAACGCCTGCACGACTTCGGTCCCTACGAGGACGCGATCTCCACGGCGCATCCGTTCATCGCCCACGGACTGCTGACCGCCGCGCTGAACATCGGGCTGCTGGATCCGCGCGACGTCGTGCGGACGGTCCTCGAGGGCGCCGACCGCCACACCCCGCTCGCCTCCGTCGAGGGGTTCGTGCGGCAGGTGGTCGGCTGGCGGGAATACATGCGCGCCACCTACCGCACCAGCGGCCGCCGGATGCGCACCGCCAATCGGTTCGACCACCGGCACGCGCTCGGGGACGGCTGGTGGGACGCGACCACCGGGCTGGCGCCCGTGGACATGGTCGTCTCCCGCGTGCTCGCCACCGGGTACGCCCACCACATCGAGCGGCTGATGGTGCTCGGCAACGCGATGTCCCTGCTGCGGATCCATCCCGACCGGGTCTACGAATGGTTCATGGAGCTGTTCATCGACGCGTACGACTGGGTCATGGTCCCCAATGTCTACGCGATGAGCCAGTTCGCGGCGGGGGAGGAGATCACCACCAAGCCCTACGTGTCGGGCAGCAACTACCTGCGGAAGATGTCGGACCTGCCTGCGGGAGAGTGGATGCCCGCGTGGGACGGCCTGTACTGGACGTTCGTCGAGGACCACCGCGCGGTCCTGGAGGGGAACCCTCGCCTGCGGATGGTCCTCGCGCAGCTCGACGCCATGGACCCGGGCACGCGGGAGATCCATCGACGCCGCGCCGCGGCGCTGCTCGACGCCGGGAGCGACACGGCACTGCTGAGAACGACGCCGGAGCGCGGAACAACGCGCGCCCCCTGACGGTGCGCGGAACGGAGACCGCCCAACCATCTCCAGGGTGGAACGAGCGGTGCTACCGTGGGCGGATGAGTCCCGCAGAGCCGCTTCCCGGCCCGCCCGCCGACGGCCCGCGGGAGGGACCCGGGCCGCAGGGCCCCTCCGGTGCGCAGGGGGCGCCGGCGCTCCGCGGACCGCGCGGCAGCCGTCCCCTGGGCCCGGCCCGGAGGATCGCCGCGGCCGTCCTGGGGCTCGTGCTGCTGTTCGCCGGTGCGGGCCACCTCGGCTTCGCACGCCGTGAGTTCGCGGCCCAGGTCCCCGCGTGGGTGCCGTTGGATGCCGACCTCGTCGTCGTGCTCTCGGGCGTCGTCGAGTTGGCGCTGGGCGCCGCGCTGCTGCTGGCGCCCCGGCACCGCGTCCCCGTCGGATGGGCGACGGCCGCCTTCTTCGTGGCGATCTTCCCGGGTAACATCGCCCAGTTCGCGAGCCGCGCCGATGCCTTCGGGCTGTCCACGGACACGGCGCGCGCGGCCCGCCTTGCCTTCCAGCCGCTGCTGGTGGTCTGGGCCCTCTGGTCGACGGGTGCCTGGCGGGACCGCGCGGTGCTGGGCGGCGCCGTCCGGCGGCGGGGTCGGTGACGGGGGTGTCCGGGCGCGCCGTTCCCGAGCGCGACGTGCTGCGCGCCGAGATCCTCCGCCTCGCGGAGGCCCGGGGGAGGGGCCGGACGATCTGTCCGTCGGAGGTCGCCCGTTCCCTGGACCCGCAGGACTGGAGGAGGCTCATGCAGCCGGTCCGCGAGGCGGCGTTCGGTCTCGCCGACGAGCGTGCTGTCGCCATTCTGCAGCGCGGGGAGATCGTCGACGGGCGGACCGCCAAGGGGCCCCTGCGCATCGGATGGGTGGCCGGCTGACCCCGTCTCCGGCGGCCGTGGCGGGCGGGGCGCGCGCGGCGCGCCGGAAGGGCGGATTTATTTTCCGACTTCTTGACGGAAAAGCCGCGTCACATCCGCAGACTGGTTGGCCGAACCCAATCTGAAAGAAATCCTTGAGTTCCCGCGGTTCCCCGGCGTTGCGGGGAAAACGGACGGGGAATGTGACGTACCCCTCTTTAAGTTGCGACTCCATAACATCGCATTCTGAAGCGAGATTTTTATATCCAACCCCCCACCCTCCGGTCTAAGGTTTTCCCATGTGAGACGCGCCACGAACACCGGCGTCGTCAGAGCCAAGTGCAGAGCTTGGCTTGTAAACACACCTAAACAAACAAGGAGGCGGAATGCGTTTCACGCGTATTTCCAAGGCTGTTGCCGTAGGTGCCGCGGCTGCTCTGGCGCTCAGCGCCTGCGCGGCGAGCACCGGCAACACCAACAATTCGTCCGCTGCCGGCAGCTCGGAAGCCGCCACGGGCGGAGAAGTCCGCGTCGTCGAAGTGAACGCATTCAGCTCGTTCAACTCGAACACGGCCAAGGGCAATGTGGATATCAACTCCAAGATTGCCTACACGACCACCTCGAGCTTCAACTACATCGACAACAACCTCGAAATCGTCAAGAACGAGCAGTTCGGCAAGTACGAGGTCGTCTCCGAGGACCCGCTGACCGTCAAGTACACGATCAACGAGGGTGTCACCTGGTCCGACGGCGAGGCCATCGACGCCGACGACATGCTTCTGGCCTGGGCCGTCATGTCCGCCCGCTTCGACGACGCCAAGTTCGACGAAGAGGGTGCCGTCACCGAGGGCACGCAGTACTTCCAGTACGCCGGCGACACCTCCGGCCTGTCGCTGACCGACGTCCCGGAGGTCGGCGACGACAACCGCTCCGTCACCCTGACCTACTCCAAGCCCTTCGCCGACTGGGAGATCTCCTTCGGCGTCCTGACCCCGGCGCACGTCGCCGCGGAGAAGGCCGGCATGGACCAGGCCGCGCTTTCCAAGCTGATCATGGAGACCCCGAAGGGCGATCCGGAGAAGCCGGCCGAGACCAACAAGGAACTCAAGGCCGTCGCCGACTTCTGGAACACGGGCTACGACACGAAGACCATGCCGGACGACGAGTCCCTGTACCTGTCCTCCGGCCCGTTCATCGTGGACAGCATCGTCCCGGACCAGTCGATGACGCTCGTGCGCAACGAGGCCTACAACTGGGGCCCGATGCCGAAGGTCGACTCCATCGTCGTCCGCTACATCGGCGAGGCACCGGCGCAGGTCCAGGCGCTGAAGAACGGCGAGGTCGACATCATCGCCCCGCAGGCTTCCGCCGACACCCTCGAGCAGCTCGAGGCACTCGGGGACGCCGTCGTGGTGGAGAAGGGCGAGCAGCTGTCCTACGACCACCTCGACCTGAACTTCAGCGGCGTCTTCAAGGACGAGAACGTCCGCAAGGCGTTCATGCACGCGGTCCCGCGCCAGCAGATCGTCGACACCATCCTGAAGAAGCTGGACCCGGAGGCCACGCCGCTGGATTCCCAGCTCTTCGTCCCGGCGAACGCCGCGTACGCCGAGTCGGCCGCCAACAACGGCTCCTCGGAGTTCCAGGAAGCCAACATCGAGACCGCCAAGGAGCTGCTGGACGGCAAGACTCCCGAGGTCAAGATCATGTACAACAAGGACAACCCCAACCGCGTCGACGCCTACACGCTGATCGCGGAGTCGGCCGGGCAGGCCGGGTTCAAGGTCGTCGACGGCGGCCTGGGCGGTTCCGAGTGGGGCGCGGCGCTGGGCACCGGCACCTACGACGCCTCGATCTTCGGCTGGATCTCCTCCGGCGTCGGCGTGACCGGCGTGCCGCAGATCTTCGGCAGCGAGAGCTCCTCCAACTTCAGCGGCTTCAAGAGCGCCGAGGCGGATGCCCTCATGGACGAGCTCATCGTCACCACGGACCGGGCCGAGCAGGAGAAGCTGCAGATCCAGATCGACAAGCTGATCTGGGACTCGGGCTACGGCCTGCCGCTCTTCCAGCCGGTCGGCGTGGACGCGTACTCCTCCAACATCGAGGGCGTCCAGTACATGCCGAACCAGACGGGCGTGTGGTGGAACTTCTGGGATTGGTCCGTCAAGCAGTAACGGATCGCCCCCGCATCTAGGGAACAAGCACTAGGAGGCGCCGGGACCGAAGCACCAGGTTCCGGCGCTTTCTGGTGCCCCCGAAGGCACCGCGTGGAAAGGTTTCCACCGATTGGGCCCATGTCCGGCGGGCGTGCAGGTTCCTTGACCTCGCGGGCGGAAGCGATTGGGATGTCCCAGCTTCCGGCGTGTGGTGAGGTGAACTACACTTCTGCGAAAGCAATACCGGGTGATCCCCGGGTTCTTCTAACTGAGGCTTATTTCCTATGGTGACCTACATCGTCCGGCGGCTTATCACCGCCGTGCTCATCCTCTTTGGGGCATCCTTCCTCGTCTACCAGCTGACGGCCGCCGCGGGCGATCCGCTGGCGGACCTGCGCGAGAGCAACCTCCCCAACAAGGACGCCCTGATGCAGCAGCGGACCGAGCTGCTGGACCTGACCACGCCGCCGCCGATCCGCTTCTTCAAGTGGCTCGGCGGGGCGGTCCAGTGCTTCGTGCCCTTCGTGGGCCAGTGCGACCTCGGGCTCATGCTGAACGGCGAGCCCGTGACGGACGCCCTGGGCCGCGCGATGGGGCAGACCATCCTGCTCATCACGGCCTCCACCATCCTCGCGATCGTCTTCGGCATCACGCTGGGCATCGTCACGGCCCTGCGGCAGTACAGCACGCTGGACTACTCGGTCACCTTCATGGCCTTCCTCTTCTTCTCCCTGCCGATCTTCTGGCTCGCCGTCCTGCTCAAGGAGTTCGGCGCGATCGGGTTCAACGACTTCCTCAGGGAACCGTCGTTCAGTCCGACGGCGATCGTCATCACGGCGGCCTTCATCGGACTCGTCGTGGTGCTCTTCATGAGCGGCAACGCGGTCCGGCGCGGCATCGGCTTCGCCGTCGGCGCCGGAGTGACCGCCGGCCTCATGGTCCTGCTGTCCGTGACCGGCTGGTTCACCAACCCGGGCCTGGGGCCGATCCTCATCGCCCTCACCGGTGTCGGGGTGGCCTACCTGATGACGCAGCTGACGGCGGGGGTCAAGAACCGCAAGGCGCTCTACTCGGCGCTCATCATGGTGCCCGTCGGCGTCGTGGGCTACTACGTCCTGAACCCGGTCTTCTCGGAGGTCACCGCCCTCGGGATCGCCCTGGTGTTCATCGTGGCCGCGCTCATCGGCTGCGCCGTCGGCTGGTTCATGGGGGGCTACGACCGCGGGCAGTCCATGCGCGCGGCCGGCATCACCGGCTTCCTCGTCGCCGGGATCGTGATCCTGGACCGCTTCATGGTGGAGTGGCCCAACTACTTCCAGAACCCGCGCGTGCGCGGGCGCCCGATCGCCACGATCGGATCCTCGACGCCGAACCTCGAGGGCAACTGGTGGATCCAGAGCCTCGACACCTACACCCACCTCCTGCTGCCGACGATCGCCCTGCTGCTCGTGTCGCTGGCGAGCTACTCCCGCTACTCGCGCTCGTCCATGCTGGAGATCATGCAGATGGACTACGTCCGCACGGCGCGGGCCAAGGGCCTCTCCGAGCGCACGGTCGTCATGCGGCACGCCTTCCGCAACGCGCTCATCCCGCTGGCCACCCTGGTCGCCTTCGACATCGGCGGACTCATCGGCGGCGCGGTGATCACCGAGCGGGTGTTCGCCTTCACCGGCATGGGCAACCTGTTCGTCGCCTCCCTCGCGCCGATCCCGGACCCGAACCCCGTCATGGGCGTGTTCCTGGTGACCGGCATCCTGGCCCTCGTGTTCAACCTCGTGGCCGACCTTGTGTACTCCGTTCTCGACCCACGCGTAAGGGTGAAAGCATGACGACCCCCAATCCAGTGACGCCCTCGGCGCAGCTTCCCGACGAGCCGGCGACCCCGGCGCGGGAGACCAAGGGCCTGTCCCAGGGCGCGATCGTCCGCAAGCGCTTCATCGGCAACACCGCCGCCCTCGTGTCGATCGTCGTCTTCGTGTTCATCTTCATCCTGGCCTTCAGCTCGATCGGCTTCGCCGGCGTCCCCGGATGGTGGAAGTACAACCACACCCAGTTCTCGGAGACCATCAACGGCGGGCGGCCGACGTTCGTGCACCTGTTCAACTGGGGCGAGCACCCGTTCGGCCAGGACCGCATCGGCCGCGACTACTTCGCCATGACCATGCGCGGAACGCAGCAGTCGATCATGATCATGTTCGTCATCGGGGCCGTCGGCGGGTTCCTCGGAGTCGTCGTGGGTGCCGTCTCGGGCTACTTCCGGGGCTGGATCGAATCGGTCCTGATGCGCGTCGTCGACATCATCATCATCATCCCGCTGCTGATCCTGGCCGCCGTCCTCGGACGCATCGCCGGCGACAAGGTGCAGGGCAACATGGCGACGATCGCGCTGGGCGTGTTCATCGGCCTGGTCATCTGGACGGGCCTGTCCCGGCTGGTCCGCGGCGAGTTCCTTTCCCTCCGCGAGCGCGAGTTCGTGGACGCGGCGCGCATCGCCGGGGCGTCGAACAGCCGCATCATCTTCAAGCACATCCTGCCGAACGCGGTCGGCGTCATCATCGTGAACGTCACGCTGCTGATGTCCGCCGCGATCCTCCTGGAGACCGGCCTGTCCTACCTGGGGCTGGGGGTGAAGGCCCCCGACGTGTCGCTGGGGTCGCTGATCTCCAACAACCAGGAGGCCTTCAGCACCCGGCCGTGGCTGTTCTGGTTCCCCGGACTGTTCATCGTCGTGATCTGCCTGTCCATCAACTTCATCGGCGACGGGCTGCGCGACGCGTTCGACCCGCGGCAGAAGAAGTTCAACGCGGCCCGGGCCAAGGACCGCTCGACGCACGGGTCCGCCACGGCGGCACCGGCGCCCACCACGACGACGGCGCCCTAGCCGCCCGTCGGAGGGGGCGCCGCTACCCGGCCAGGGCCGGCAGCGTGAAGGTCAACACGAGCAGGAGGAGGAGGACACCGACATGGAGCACATGGACGCTGCGGGCGGGCTTCGCGGAGTTCGTCGCGTCGACGTCGATCCTTCCGTCCTCGGCCAGCCGCTCGAGGCGCTGGCGGACCACGGCGGCGACGACGCCGGAGTCGCTGGAGTGCTGGTCGCCCGGGCGGATGCTCTTGTAGCGGGTCCCCGAGGAGTCCCGCTTCTCGGCCTTGGCCGTGCGCTTCATCTCCCGCAGGCTGGCGGTGGCACCCGGCGCGGGGGCCGCCCAGGCGGTGTGGCGGCCGGAGGGAGTCACCAGCGTCAGGGCGTACTTGGTGTCCACCAGGATGATGGACGCCCAGGGCACGGCCAGGGTCTGCAGCGGGTTGACCAGGGTGACCGCGTCGTCGCCGACCACCACCTTCGGGAACCAGAAGAGCAGCCACGCGACGTAACCGACCAAGACCAGCGGCAGCACCGCCGACCAGGACCTCCAGCCGCCCGTCGCCAGCACCGCGACCGCCCCGGCCAGGGACGCCGCCATCAGCACCCCCGCCAGGGTCCTGGAGGACCGCGGGCGGAACACGAAGTCTTTGGACGGGTCCAACGCGAAAGTCATACCCCATAGTTTCAGCATTCCGGGCACGGAAGTAATCGGCGCCACCAGCGCCCCGCCGTCGGAATCTAGCCGGACACACGCCGGAAGGAAATGAGTACCAGATGCGCCAGAACACCATCGAGACCCACGGAACCGCCACGAACGGCGGCGGGAACCAGCCCGTCCTGGAGGTCAACAACCTGAGCGTCGACTTCGGCGTCGACAAGGAGTGGGTGCCGGCCGCGATCGACCTGACGTACCACGTCAACGCGGGCGAGGTCCTGGCCATCGTCGGCGAGTCCGGCTCCGGCAAGTCGGCCAGCTCCATGGCCCTGCTCGGCCTGCTGCCCAGCAACAGCCGGGTCACCGGGGAGGTCAAGCTCAACGGGAATTCGCTGCTGGGCATGAACCCCGCGAACCTGCGCGCCGTGCGCGGCAACGACGTCGCCGTGATCTTCCAGGAGCCGATGACCGCGCTCAACCCGGTGTACACGATCGGGGCGCAGATCGTGGAGACCCTTCGCCTGCACAACCCGATCTCCCCGTCGCAGGCGGAGAAGCGCGCGCTGGAAATGCTCGAGCTCGTCGAGCTCCCGGACCCCGCGAAGGCCTTCAAGTCCTACCCGCACCAGCTCTCCGGCGGCCAGCGCCAGCGCGCCATGATCGCCCAGTCGCTCTCCTGCGACCCGAAGCTCCTCATCGCCGACGAGCCCACCACCGCCCTGGACGTCACCGTGCAGGCGGAGATCCTGGACCTGATGCGCAACCTGCGCACCAAGCTGAACTCCGCGATCGTGCTGATCACGCACGACATGGGCGTCGTGGCCGACCTCTCCGACCGCATCGCGGTGATGCGCCACGGCCGGATCGTCGAGACCGGCACCGCCGAGGAGATCTTCAACGCCCCAAAGCACCCCTACACGCAGGCCCTGCTCGCCGCCGTCCCCAAGCTGGGCTCCGGCGGCGACGAGGACGCCGCGGTGGACATCAGCGCGTCGGTCGCCGCGGCGACCAGCATCGAGCTCGACGTCGTCGACCAGGCGGAGCTGGAGATCCGCGAGCGCGAGGTGCTCGCCGGCATCGAGGCCGCCCGCGCCCGCCAGGCCGAGATGGACGCGCGCCCGGTCGTGCTGCAGCTGACGAACGTCGCGATCGAGTACCCGAAGCAGGGCCGCGTCCCGGCGTTCCGCGCCGTCGAGGGCGCCAACCTCACCGTGCACCAGGGCCAGGTCGTCGGACTGGTCGGCGAATCGGGCTCGGGCAAGACCACGATCGGACGCGCGGCCGTCGGCCTGCTCCCCGTCGCCGAGGGCTCGCTCGTCGTCAACGGCAAGGACATCTCCAACCTGAAGCCGACCTCGAAGGAGCTGTACGAGGTCCGCCGGCAGATCGGCATGGTCTTCCAGGACCCGTCCAGCTCGCTGAACCCGCGCCTGCCCATCGGCGAGTCCATCGGGGAACCGATGTACCTCGCGGGCGTGGCGAAGGGCGCGGCCCTGCAGAAGCGGATCGAAACGTTGCTGGACCAGGTCGAGCTGCCCCGGAACTACCGGAACCGGTACCCGCACGAGCTCTCCGGGGGACAGAAGCAGCGCGTCGGCATCGCCCGCGCGCTCTCGCTGGAGCCCAAGCTGATGGTCGCCGACGAGCCGACGTCCGCCCTGGACGTCTCGGTGCAGGCCAAGGTGCTGGACCTGTTCCAGGACCTCCAGCGGGAGATGGGTTTCGCCTGCCTGTTCGTCACCCACGACCTGGCCGTCATCGATGTGCTCGCGGACCACATCGTGGTGATGCGCCACGGGCAGATCGTGGAGCAGGGGACCCGCGACGAGATCCTGCGCCGTCCGAAGGACCTCTACACGCAGCGGCTCATGGCGGCCGTGCCCGTCCCGAACCCGGCCGAGCAGCGCGAGCGGCGCGAACTGCGCGCCAAGCTGCTGGCGGACGCCGAGGCCTCCTAGGCATCAGCCGGCGGCGGGGCCCTCGGCCCCGGCGCCGGCCAGGACGGTGTCGCGCCGCTGCAGGCCGAGGTCGCGCAGCCCCTCCAGAAGGACCCCGGACGCCCGCCGGTGCCCTTCGGCGTCCAGATGCACCTCGTCGGCCAGGCGGGCGGCCAGGCCACGCGTGGTGAGCCAGTCGCCGGCGGAGACGAAGGGGATTCCCGCCTCCCCGGCGGCGGCGCGCAGGACGCCGTCCACCGCGTGGCGGCGCCCGCCCCCGTCGTCGGCGGACCGCGCCAGCGTCCCCACCAGAACGATCGGACTCCCCGGATAGCCGGCCCGCAGCTCGGAGACCAGGGCGAGCGCGCCGTCGCGGATGGCGGCGTCGCCGGCCCCGGACCGCGCGTCGTTGCCTCCGCCCTGCACGACGACGAGTCCCACGGGCCCGCGGGGCAGGAGCCACTGCTGGGTGCGCAGGGCGTCGACGTAGTTGAGGTGGCCCCCGCGGGAGGCCGTGAAGCCCGTCCCGCCGCGTCCACGGAAAACGGGCCGGAAACCCAGGGCCTCGGCGGCCAGCCGCGGCCAGGTCGCCGCCCCCGGGACCCCCGCGGCGCCGTCGGACTGCGAGTCCCCGATGATCACGGCGAGCCCCTCAGGCGCGGGGTATACGAGCTCGTCCCGGCCTGTGGCGGGGTTCCGCACGGTGCCGGTGCTGCCGGAATCGTCCCAGCCCGCGTGCTCGCCGGCCACCGGCGCGGACCCCGAGCCGGCGGTTCCGGCCGCGCCCGCGAGGGCCGTGCCGCCCGCGGCGACGGTGGGGGGAGAAGACCCGGGCCGCGACGGATCCGGGGGCGGCACCGGCGCCACGAGCGATCCCAACAGCGCCCCGGTGGCCAGCACGGTCGCGGCGCACCTCCACACACGGCTTCCCCCCACTGCGCCGACCTCCCCCCCGATGCCCCGCCGATGGTGCGGCGGATGCTTCATTTTGGACCCTCGGACGCCCCGGCGCCACCGCGACGCGCCCGGGCGGACCGCGCGCGCATTTGGGCAGCGATTTCCCGAATGTTAGACTGGCTGATTGGGTCAGTCGTGGCCCCACCGCACTGATTCCTTACCCCCCACAGAAGTGAGCCCCGAACGCATGTCAGATTTCTCCTCGGCAGCCAACACCGCTCGTCGCGACGACCTTCGCAACGTCGCCATCGTCGCGCACGTCGACCACGGCAAGACCACCCTGGTCGACGCCATGCTCGGCCAGACGGGCGCCTTCTCCTCCCACGGGGAGACCGAGGACCGGGTCATGGACTCCGGCGAACTCGAACGCGAGAAGGGCATCACCATCCTGGCCAAGAACACCACGGTGTTCTACCAGGGACCGTCCGCCCAGGGCCGCGACGTGACCATCAGCGTCATCGACACGCCGGGCCACGCCGACTTCGGCGGCGAGGTGGAACGCGGCCTGTCCATGGTCGACGGCGTGGTGCTCCTCGTCGACGCCTCCGAGGGCCCGCTGCCGCAGACCCGCTTCGTGCTGCGCAAGGCGCTCACGGCCAAGCTCCCCGTCGTGCTGGTCGTCAACAAGACCGACCGTCCCGACGCGCGCATCGACGGCGTCGTCTCCGATTCCATGGACCTGCTGCTGGGGCTCGCCTCGGACCTGTCCGACGAGGTGCCGGACCTGGACCTGGACTCCGTGCTGAACGTCCCCGTCGTCTACGCCTCCGGCAAGGCCGGCCGCGCCTCGCTGAACAAGCCCGAGGACGGCACCCTTCCGGACTGCGAGGACCTCGAGCCGCTGTTCGCGACCATCATGGAGCACGTCCCCGCCCCGACGTACAACCCCGACGAGGTCCTGCAGGCCCACGTCACCAACCTCGACGCGTCGCCGTTCCTCGGCCGCCTCGCGCTGCTGCGCATCTTCAACGGCACCCTGCGCAAGGGCCAGCAGGTCGCCTGGGCCCGCCAGGACGGCCAGATGAAGACCGTGAAGATCACCGAGCTGCTGGCCACGAAGGGCCTCTCCCGCGTTCCCGCCGAGGAGGCCGGCCCGGGCGAGATCGTCGCCGTCGCCGGCATCGAGGACATCATGATCGGCGAGACCCTCACGGACGTCGAGAACCCGAAGCCGCTGCCGCTGATCACGGTCGACGACCCCGCGATCTCGATGACCATCGGCATCAACACCTCCCCGCTGGCCGGCCGCGTCAAGGGCGCCAAGGTCACGGCCCGCCAGGTCAAGGACCGCCTCGACAAGGAGCTCATCGGCAACGTCTCGCTCCGCGTCCTGCCGACCGAGCGCCCGGACGCCTGGGAGGTCCAGGGCCGCGGGGAGCTCGCGCTGGCCATCCTCGTGGAGCAGATGCGCCGCGAGGGCTTCGAGCTGACCGTCGGCAAGCCGCAGGTGGTCACCAAGACCATCGACGGCAAGCTGCACGAGCCGATGGAGCACATGACCATCGACGTCCCCGAGGAATACCTGGGCGCCGTCACGCAGCTGCTGGCCGCCCGCAAGGGACGCATGACCAGCATGTCCAACCACGGCACCGGCTGGGTCCGCATGGAGTTCACCGTTCCCGCCCGCGGCCTGATCGGCTTCCGCACGCGCTTCCTCACGGACACGCGCGGCGCCGGCATCGCGGCTTCGATCGCCGAGGGCTACGAGCCGTGGGCCGGCGAGATCGAGTACCGCACCAACGGCTCGATGGTCGCGGACCGCTCCGGCGTCGTGACCCCGTTCGCCATGATCAACCTGCAGGAGCGTGGCGCGTTCTTCGTGCAGCCCACGTCCGAGGTCTACGAGGGCATGATCGTCGGCGAGAACTCCCGCGCCGACGACATGGACGTCAACATCACGAAGGAGAAGAAGCTCACCAACATGCGTGCGGCCTCGTCGGACACCTTCGAGAACCTCACCCCGCCGCGGAACCTGACGCTCGAGGAGTCCCTCGAGTTCGCCCGCGAGGACGAGTGCGTCGAGGTCACCCCCGAGTCGATCCGCATCCGCAAGCTCATCCTGAACGCGAGCGACCGGCACAAGGCGCAGCGCGCCCGTGCCCGCTCCTAGCGCATCCCGCCAGAAGGTCCTGGCGACCGCGACCGCCCTGATCGCCGCCCTGGCGGCGGGAGGGCTGGCCGCGGTCGTCGGGACCTTGTTGCACGCGCACCTCGCCTACGCCGGCGACACGCCGGTTCCGTGGGGGGCCGTGGCGGCCCTTCTCTTCGCCGGCAGCGTCTTCACCGCGGCCGCCGTCTACTCCGAGCGGGTCTGGGCAGCGGCCGCGGCCGGGATCACGGCCTACTCGCTGGTGGCGTGGGTGTCGATGGACGAGCGCAACCGCATGATCGTGTCGTGGGCCAACCGCGAACTGCTGCCCGGGCCGTCGCTCGCCGGGGCGCTGTGGCTCTACGGCATCGTGGCCGCAACGGTGGTCGCCCTGCTGGTCAGCGCGAGGACGCTGCGCAGCCGCTGACCCGCGCGGACTTCCCGATCGATACGGCGCGCACGGCCCGGGCGGGGTGGCGCCGCTAGTTGGCCGACTGGTCCAGGTGGTGTGCCACGAAAAGCGACGTCGCCACGCCTCCCTCGTCCGCCGGGCGCAGGGCGTAGTCGGAGACCACGTCCTTGATGCGCTCCAACAGTTCCCGCTGGTCGGCCTCGGTGAGTTTGAGCCCGACGCGCAGCACCTGGATCTCGTTCGGCGCGAGGCCGTCGATTTCCTGCAGGAATGTCTCCAGAAGCACCGGCGCCGCGTCGGGCAGCTTCGTGCCCCACGACATGCGAGTGCTGCGGTACGGGACCTCCTTGGCCCCGCGGTTGCCGCGGCGCGCCGGTTCGGCATCGAGATATCCGGTGGCGAGCAGCGTGCGGACATGGTGCAGCGAGGTGGCGGGATTGATGTCCAAAAGGTCGGCAATCTCCTTGTTTGTCCGCGACTTATGCAGACAAAGGCGGAGGATGCGGAGTCGAATTGGTGAGCTCAGTGCGCGGGCACGTGCTTGCAGCTCCTCGTCGGTTGCCATATGTTCAGCATACGGTAAACAACTCGACCGATTGATATTATCAAATCGCATAGCAAGGCACTTATGACCTCCTCAGGGCCCCAGTCTCACCAGGCCCCGGACGGAGAGGGTGCGGCCGCTGGGGGCGGCGGCACCCCCGCTCACGATCCCGAGAACCGTCCGGTCGTTTCACTACTCCGCGACGCGAACTTCCTGGTCTTCTGGACGGGACAGACGCTCAGCCAGCTCGGCGCGCAACTCGGCGCCATCGCCCTTCCCGTGCTTGCCGTCGTGCTGCTCCAGGCCTCGGAGTGGGAGGTCGGCGTCCTCAACGCCGCCAACACCGCAGCCTTCCTGCTCGTCGGCCTGCCGGTCGGCGCCTGGGTGGACCGGTGGTTCAAGCGCCGGGTCATGATCCGGGCGGACCTGGCGCGCGTGGTCGCCATGCTGGCCATCCCGGTGCTCTGGTACGCCGGGGTCCTGCAGATGTGGCAGCTGTGGATCATCGCCGCGGCGATCGGCGTGGCCAACGTCTTCTTCGACGTCTCCTACCAGTCCTCCATTCCCTCGCTGGTGGAGCGCGACCAGATCTCGGAGGCGAACGCCAAGCTGGAGACCACCGGTCAGATCTCCCGGCTCGCCGGCCCGGCGCTCGGCGGCGCGCTCCTCGTCGTCTTCCTCCCGCCGGTCCTGTTCATCGGCCAGGCCGCCGGGTACCTGATCTCCGCCCTCTGCCTGTGGAGGGTCCGCGACCACGAGGTCCTGCAACCGGCGCCCGCCGAGCACCATCTGGTCGCCGAGATCCGCGAGGGGCTGGGCTACGTCCTGCACCATCCGCTGATCGGCCGGATCGCGGCGACCACGGCGATCACGAACTTCTTCAGCACCATCGTGTTCACGCTGCTGCCCATCCTCGTCCTGAGGACCTTGGGCCTGGACACCGTTCAGCTGGGCCTGATCTACTCCGCGGGCGCCGTCGGCGGGTTGATCGCCGCGTCGTTGACCCCGTACGTGGCCCGGATCGTGGGGGAGGGGACCAGCCTGCCGATCAGCTCGGCGCTGACCGGCGTGGGCATGGCGGGCTTCCCGCTGTCGACCCTGGCGCCGGACGCGACGTCGGCGTTCCTGGTCCTGGCGTGCTCGATGTTCGTCATGACGTTCGGCGTGCTGGTCTACAACATCATCCAGGTCAGCCTGCGGCAGCGCATCTGCCCACACCGGCTGCTGGGCCGCATGAACGCGTCGATCCGCTTCCTGGTCTGGGGCGTCATGCCGCTGGCCGCCATCCTGGCGGGCATCCTTGGTGAGCGCTTCGGTCTGGTTCCGGCGCTGTGGGTCGGCGTGGTGGGATGCGTCGCCGCCGCGCTTCCGCTGGTCTTCTCGCCGCTGGCGCGCATGCGCACCCTTCCCGACGAGGTGGAGCACGACGCCGGCGCCCCGGGCGAGGAACCCCCCGCCCGCTAGGTCACGGGGCCAGGGTTCCGCGCCCTCTCTGCCGACGCCGCCGGGTACCGTCCCCGACGCCGGACGCCATCCGGCGCCGGACGCCGCCCCCGGCGGGGTCAGCCGCCGGCATCGCTCCCGGTGCCGGACGTGGTGCCACCGCCGGACGTGGTGCCCCCGCCGGGAGCGGTCCCCTCGCCGGCACGCGGGCGGCGGCGCTCCGGCGCGGGCGGCACCCGCTTGGTGCGGGCGACGGCCGCCCGCGGAATGCGCACCTCGCCGGCGCGCGTGCGGACGACCACCAGGACGCCGTCGCCGGTCGCGGACGGCGCGAGCCCCACAAAGTCGCCGAGCGCGTCGGTGAAGCGTTCGCCGCCCGGTGCCTCCCCTCCGGGACCGAGACGGTACCGCACCACGATGCGTTCCCCGGGGGAGAGCGTGGAGAAGAAGTCGGCGGGCATGCTCCGATGGTATCCGGGCCACGACGCGACGATCATGACGCGGCGATCACGACGCGGCGATCACCACGCCGCCGGGCCCCGCGGCCGCCGATGGGCGCTCGGGTGCGCGGAGGACTAAGCTGGAGGCAACGTGGACGCCTGTCGTCCGCACCAGAACCAGCACCACCAGAGGGAGGCCCCGGGTACCGTGACGTACATCATCGCCCAGCCGTGCGTAGACGTGAAGGACAAGGCCTGCATCGAGGAATGTCCCGTCGACTGTATCTACGAGGGCGAGCGCTCCCTGTACATCCACCCCGACGAGTGTGTGGACTGCGGCGCGTGCGAGCCGGTCTGCCCCGTGGAGGCCATCTACTACGAGGACGACGTCCCCGAGCAGTGGGCCGAGTACTACAAGGCGAACGTCGAGTTCTTCGACGAGGTCGGCTCGCCCGGCGGTGCGGCCAAGCTCGGGAACATGGGCATCGACCACCCGATCGTTTCCGTCCTCCCTCCGCAGAACCAGGGCTAGCGGCCCCCGCCGCGCCGCGCCATGCTGACGCTGCCCGACTACCCCTGGGACTCCCTGGCCCCGTACCTCGAGACGGCCCGCCATCACGCCGGCGGGATCGTCAACCTCTCCATCGGCACACCGGTGGACCCCACGCCCGCCGTCGTCCAGGACGCCCTGCGCGGGGCCGCCGACGCGCCCGGCTATCCGACCACCCACGGCACCGAGGCCCTGCGCGAGGCGATCGTCGCCTGGTACGCCCGCCGACGCGGGACCCCCGGGCTGAACCCCGACCACGTCATGCCGACCATCGGTTCCAAGGAGCTTGTCGCGTGGCTCCCGCTGCTCCTCGGCGTCGGCCCGGGGGACGTCGTCGTCCGCCCGGAGGTCGCCTACCCGACGTACGACATCGGCGCGCGGCTGGCCGGAGCCGAAGCGGTCGCCGCCGACCGGCTCTCCGAGCTCCCGGCCGGGGTCCGGGAGCGGGTGAAGCTGGTGTGGGTGAACTCGCCCGGCAACCCCACCGGGATCGTGCGCGGGATCGACGAGCTTGCCGAGCTGGTGCGCGACGCCCGGTCCCTCGGCGCCGTGGTCGCCTCCGACGAGTGCTACGCGGAGCTGGGCTGGGAGGCCTGGGAGGACGGCGTGCCCGGGGTGCTCGATCCGCGCGTCTGCGGGGGCGACCACACCTCGCTGCTCTCCGTCTACTCGCTGTCCAAGCAGTCCAACGTGGCCGGGTACCGTGCCGCGTTCGTCGCCGGGGCGCCGAATCAGATGCCGAACCTCATCAACAACCGCAAGCACGCGGGGATGATCGTTCCGCGGCCAGTGCAGGAGGCCATGCGCGTGGCCCTCGGCGACGACGCGCACGTCGCGGCGCAGAAGGACCTCTACCGCGGCCGGCGCGAACGCCTGATGCCGGCGCTCGCCGCGTTCGGGTTGGACATCCGCCACTCGGAGGCCGGGCTCTACCTGTGGGCGACCGCGGGCGAGGACACCTGGACCACGGTCGGCCGGTTGGCGGACCGCGGGATCGTGGTGGGACCGGGTAGCTTCTACGGGGCGGCCGGCGAGGGTTTCGTGCGCGTCGCGCTGACCGCCGCGGACGAGCGGATCGATGCAGCCGTCGAGCGGCTGGGCTCCGGCGGCGGCGCGTGAAACGCGCTTCCCGGATTAGTGAAGAACCGCCGGGTGGCGGTAGCTTGGAACCGATCACTGCTTGTAGGAACTATCTGAACTCCGGTGAGGAGAAGCCATGACGGATCAGAATTCTGCCCGCCTAACGTACGGGGGGACCCAGCTCGACCTCCCGGTCGTTCCGGCGGTCGAGGGCAACGACGGCTTCGACGTCGCCAAGCTCCTGAAGACGACGGGCGGGGTCACCTACGACCCCGGCTTCATGAACACCGCGGCCACGAAGTCCGCGATCACCTACATCGACGGCGACGCGGGGGTGCTGCGGTACCGCGGCTACCCGATCGAACAGCTCGCCGAGCACTCCACCTTCCTGGAGACGTCCTACCTGCTGATCTACGGCAACCTCCCCTCGGCCACCGAGCTGGAGGAGTTCGACCAGAAGATCCGCCGCCACACTCTGCTGCACGAGGAGCTCAAGGGCTTCTTCGGCGGGTTCCCGCGCGACGCGCACCCGATGCCCGTGCTGTCCTCCGCCGTCTCGGCGCTGTCGACCTGGTACCAGGACTCGCTGGATCCGTTCAACGAGGAGCAGGTCGAGCTCTCCACCATCCGGCTGCTGGCCAAGATGCCCGTCATCGCCGCGTACGCCCACAAGAAGTCCATCGGCCAGGCGCTGCTCTACCCGGACAACTCCATGAACCTGGTGGAGAACTTCATGCGGCTCAGCTTCGGCCTCGCGGCCGAGCCGTACGACGTCGATCCCGACCTGGTGAAGGCGCTGGACCAGCTGCTGATCCTGCACGCGGACCACGAGCAGAACTGCTCGACCTCGACGGTGCGACTGGTCGGATCGTCGAACGCGAACATGTTCGCGTCCGTCTCCGCGGGCATCAACGCCCTGTTCGGCCCCGCCCACGGCGGCGCGAACGAGGCCGTGCTGAAGATGCTGCGCCAGATCCAGGCCGACGGCGTCAAGCCCGAGGACTACATGGAGAAGGTGAAGAACAAGGAGGACGGCGTCCGCCTGATGGGCTTCGGGCACCGCGTCTACAAGAACTACGATCCGCGCGCGAAGATCATCAAGAAGACGGCGCACGACATCCTCAACAAGCTCGGCGGCAACGACGAGCTGCTGGAGATCGCGATGCGGCTCGAGGAACGCGCGCTGGCCGACGACTACTTCATCGAGCGCAAGCTCTACCCGAACGTCGACTTCTACACCGGCCTGATCTACAAGGCCATGGGCTTCCCGGAGAAGATGTTCACGGTGCTGTTCGCGATCGGCCGCCTCCCCGGCTGGATCGCGCAGTGGCGCGAGATGATCCAGGACCCGCAGCTGAAGATCGGCCGGCCGCGCCAGCTGTACATTGGCGAGGGCGAGCGGCACTACCCGACGCGCTAGGCCCCGGTCCGCGCGAACGACGGCGGCCACGGCGGCCGGCTCCACGGAGCCGGCCGCCGTCGTCGTCCCCGGGGCTGTCGTCGTCCCCGGGGTGCCGGAGCCGTGCCCGCGGGGACGACGTCGTACCACTCGCGCGCGGACGGGGCTACCCTTAGAGGCGGGACCTCTGATGGAGGAGGCCGTTGCATGTACGAGAGTTCCGGTGACGGCTGGAGCCTGTCCGCGAAGACCAACGGGCAGATGCTGCTGGCCCTCTACCTCCGCGACCTGGCGGGGATCCAGCACGCGGGACAACCGGTGCTCTGTCCCGTCGCGCCGGCGGTGAAGCCCGTCGCGGCGGCCGAGGTTCCGGAGCATTCCTCGGCGGAGCTGAAGCAGGAATGGCAGCAGTGGTGGCACAGGCTGCTCCGGTCCGACGCGGCCATCGAGGCCGCGATCTCGCCGCCGCACTTCCACTCCTTCGACGATTCGCCTTCCCTGCAGCGGCTGCTGCGCGCGCACTACGGTGCGGCCTTCGTCTGGGCGCGGAGCCGCCAGACCGAGTGCGACGCGAGGACCCGCGACCACGCGGCGGCGGGGCGCTGGTCCCTGTTGGAGGAGATGCTGCGCGAGCGCGGGGCATCCCGGGCCTCCCACGACGGAGCGCCGCTCAGCCTGACCCTGGTGGAGCTGCCGCTGGCCGAGCCGCGCGCCTGGTTCCTGGAACCGGGAACGGTGCTTCTCAGCCACGATCTCCCGCGGCACGAGACCCTCTTCCGCAGCTACCTGGAGCCCATGGTGGAGCTGCTGCCCTAGCCCTCGCCCTCCGTTCCGGCGAGGGTGATCACCACGCTGCCGTCCGTCGTCGACGCGGGCACCCAGCCGTCCTCGGCCCGGTTCCAGAGAAGGCCCGCGTTGCCCACGGCCGTCACCTGCCGGTTCCCGGCGTTGGCGACGGCCCACTGGGCGACGGCCCAGCCGAGGGTCTTGTCCGCGGAGACCGTGACGGTGCCGCCGCGCACCGCGGCGTCGACGCCGAAAGCCGCGTGCAGGTCGTCGGCGACGGCCTGCGGGTCCCCGGGGCCCGTGGAGCGGCGCAGCACGCAGTTCAGCGCCGCGGGGGAGTTGCCGGTCAGCGCGGAGGCGTAGGCGCGTCCCTCGGGCTCGTGGTCCGCGTAGGCGAGCGGGTAGGCGCTTCGCTGGACCTTCTGGGCGGCCTCCGTGACGGGCAGGGCGGTGTAGTCGAACTTCACCAGCTCCTCGTAGAAGCGGTCGGCCGCATACAGCGGATCCATGACCTGGGCCTGCGTCCCCCAGCCCTGCGACGGCCGCTGCTGGAACAGGCCGCGCGAGTCCGGGCCGGCGCGGTCGCCGTAGTCGATGTTGCGCAGCTTCGATTCCTGGAAGGCGGTCGCGATGCCGATCGTCGCGGCGCGGGCCGGCATCCCGCGGCGCACGGACACGGCGGCGATGAGGGCGGCATTCGCCGCCTGCTCGGGGTCCAGCTCGTGCTCCTCGGTCCCGACGACGGCGGTGCACCGCTCGCGCACGAGCGTCTGGCCCTGGTCCAGGAAGCCGTACGCCGCGTAGATGCCCCCCACGGCGACAGCCAGGCTCACGCCGAGGGCGACCAGGCCGCGGGCCCGGCGGCGCCGGCGGGCCGCGGCCTGCCGGTTGCCGCGGCCGGCGGGCGCGCGTCCGAGGGAGAAAACCCTGTCGCGGACGTCAGTTGGCATGGAGGGCGGTGTTCAGCTCCACGGTCTGGCCCCGGCGCGGCAGCGCCTGCACGGCACCAGTCGTGGAGTCGCGGCGGAAGAGGAGGTTGGGGACGCCGGACAGCTCGAGGGCCTTGACGGTCCGCTCGCCGAGCAGCACGCGCGTCCCGGCCGTCACGTACAGGCCGGCCTCGACGACGCAGTCGTCGCCGATGGAGATGCCCACGCCGGAGTTGGCGCCCAGGAGCACGCGCTCACCGATGACGATCCGTTCCTTGCCGCCGCCGGAGAGGGTGCCCATGATGGAGGCGCCGCCGCCGACGTCGGAACCGTCCCCGACCACGACGGAGGCCGAGATCCGCCCCTCGACCATGGACGTCCCGAGCGTGCCCGCGTTGAAGTTCACGAAGCCCTCGTGCATCACCGTGGTGCCCGGTGCGAGGTGCGCGCCGAGGCGGACGCGGTCGGCGTCGGCGATGCGCACGCCGGACGGCACCACGTAGTCGACCATGCGCGGGAACTTGTCGACGCCGTAGACGGACACGGCTCCGCGGCGGCGCAGCCGCATCCGCGTCAGCTCGAACCCGTCGACGGCGCACGGGCCGAAGTTCGTCCAGACCACGTTCGCGAGCAGCCCGAAGACGCCGTCGAGGTTCTGCGAGTTGGGCGCCACCAGGCGGTGGGAGAGCAGGTGCAGGCGCAGCCACGAGTCGACGGCGTCGGCCGGGGCGACCTCGAGGTCGATCTCCAGCCGCACAACGCGCTGGGTGGTCCCGCGGTCGGCGTCGTCGGAGCGGACCGATTCCAGCTCCCCGGAGATCTGCGGGGCCGACGTCAACGGACCCAGCACCGGGACCGGGAACCAGACGTCCAGGACCGAGCCGTCGGCGGCGTACGTCGCGAGGCCGTGCCCGGAGGCGAGGCGCATCCCGGAGTCGGACGTGTCGTGGGCAGGGCGGGGCCGGGCGTCTGCTGAAGTCATGGATCCATCGTAGCGGCGACGGCCCGGGTTAGGCTGGCTTGGTGAATTCCGACCAGCCCGCGCCGCCGACCGCCGCCCGCCCCGCCGCCGCGGGTTCCCACCCGGAAACGACCCGCGCACCCGGCGCCGTCGTGGCCACGCCGGGGCTGGACACGGGCGGCGACGTGGCCCTCCTGACCGCCGCGCTGATCGACCTGGAGTCGGTGTCCGGCAACGAACGGGCCGTCGCCGACGCGGTCGAGGCCGCGCTGCGTGCCATGGAGCACCTGGACGTCCACCGCGACGGCGACGCGATCGTCGCCCGCACGCGGCTGGGCCGTGCCGAGCGGGTCATTCTCGCCGGACACCTGGACACGGTGCCCCTGCCGACGACGCCGGGCGCACGGGGCACCGTACCCTCGGTCTGGGACGGCGAGGTGCTCTATGGGCGCGGGGCCACCGACATGAAGGGTGGCGTCGCCGTGCAGCTCGCCTTGGCCGCGGCGCTGACCGAACCCCATCGCGACGTCACCTACGTCTTCTACGACCATGAGGAGGTCGAGGGCTCGAAGTCCGGCCTCGGGCGCCTGTTCCGCAACTGCCCGGAGCTGCTCGGCGGCGACTTCGCGATCCTGCTCGAGCCCACGAACGGCACGGTCGAGGGTGGCTGCAACGGCACCACCCGTTTCCGCGTCACCACGCGCGGCGTCGCGGCGCATTCGGCCCGCGCCTGGATGGGCGAGAACGCCATCCACTCGGCCGCCGAGGTGCTGGCCCGGCTCGCCGCGCACGAGCCGGCGACGGTCGACGTGGACGGCCTGCTCTACCGCGAGTCCCTCAACGCCGTCCGCATCACCGGCGGCATCGCCGGCAACGTCATCCCGGACGCCTGCGAGGTGGAGATCAACTACCGCTTCGCGCCCGACAAGACGGTGGCCCAGGCGGAGGCCTACGTGCTGGAACTCATGGACGGCTTCGAGATCGTGCGCACCGACGGCGCGCCGGGGGCGCGGCCGGGGCTGAACCATCCGGCGGCCGCGTCGTTCGTGGAGGCCGTCGGGGCGGTCCCGCTGCCCAAATACGGGTGGACCGACGTCGCCCGGTTCTCCGAGCTCGGGGTCCCCGCGGTGAACTTCGGTCCGGGCGACGCCCTGCTGGCGCACTCCGACGACGAGCACGTCCCCGCCCAGGCGGTCCGCGACTGCCTGGCCGCGCTCAAGCGCTGGCTGTCCGAGTGACCGGGACGGAACGGGCCCGCGCGAGGCCGGGGTGCCGCGCGGTCTAGAGCGCCGCCCGGCCGCGGGCGTGCCCGCCACGCAACGCGACGACGGCGGCGCACCCACCGGTGCGCCGCCGTCGTCCTGTCCTGGGCCGTTCCGCGGCGTTTGTGCCCTCCGCGCACCCGCCTAGGTCCGTGTCGGGCCCCCCTCCGGCGCCGTCTCGCTGCCGGGCGCGGCGGGAAGGCCGGCCGGGACGCCCACCGCGGGGGAGGCGTCCTTCTTCACCTTGCCCGGGCCCCGGCTGCTGAGCCGGCTGGAGACGATCTCGGCCAGCCGGGACAGCGAGAAGTTGATGACGATGAAGATCGCGGCGACCACGATCAGGGCCTGCAGCACGTTGCCGTTCGGCGAGGAGTACGTGCGCCCGTAGAACAGCAACTCGTTGAAGCTGATGATGTAGCCGAGCGCGGAGTCCTTGAGGATGACGACGAACTGGCCGATCAGGGCCGGGAGCATCGCGATGAGCGCCTGCGGGATCTCGATCAGGCGCAGCGACTGCTGGCGGGTGAGCCCGATCGCGATGCCCGCCTCGCGCTGGCCCTTGGGCAGGTTGTGGACGCCGGAACGGACGAGCTCCGCCACGACGGAGCCGTTGTACAACACGAGCGCGGCGACGACGGCCCACAGCGCGCTGTCGCTCGAGATCTGCAGCGTGCGGGCGAAGAAGACGTTGAAGAAGACGATCATCAGCAGCACGGGGACCGCGCGGAAGAACTCCACGACGACCGAGCTGACGCCGTTGATCAGCTTGTTGTGGGAGAGCCGTCCCATGCCGAAGATCAGGCCGAAAAGCACGGAGCCGACGATGCCGAGCGCCGCGGCCCTCAGCGTGTTGGCGAGGCCCACCAGAAGGTAGTCGGTCCATGTGCTGGCCTCGAGGAAGTCGTCCCACAGGGCCGGGTCCATCTGGCCATTGGCCGCCAGCCCCGCGATGATCCACCAGAGGACCAGGGCGATCAGGACGACGCCGACCACATTGACGCCGAGGATGACGCGGCGCGACTTCGGGCCGGGCGCGTCGAAGATTACGGATGCGCTCATCGGGACACCGCCAGTTTCTTGGAGAGCCAGGTGGTCAGGAGCCCGATCGGGATCACGATGATCACGAATCCGACGGCGAAGGTGAGGAAGATCGGGATCACGATGTCGGAGCGGAACTCGATCATGGTCTTCATGACGGACGACGACTCGACCGCGACGGAGCCGACGGCCGCGACCGTCGAGTTCTTGATCAGCGCGATCAGGACGTTGCCCAAGGGGACGATCGCCCCGCGGAAGGCCTGCGGCAGGATCACCAGGCGGGCCGCGGGCATGAAGCCCAGGCCGATCGCCCGGGCCGCCTCGGCCTGGCCGAGCGGGACGGTGTTCACGCCCGAGCGGATGGCCTCGCACACGAACGCCGCGTGGTAGACGGCCAGGCCCATGACGGCCAGGCGGAAGAAGTTCTGCTGGAATCCGCCGCCGAGGTCCAGCCCAAGCTGGCCGTTCAGGGCGAGCACCCCGAAGAGGATGATGATGGTCAGCGGCGTGTTCCGGATGATGTTGACGTACGACGTCCCCATGGCCCGGAAGCTGGCCACGGGCGAGATGCGCATCATGGCCAGGAAGGTGCCGAGCACCAGGGAGCCGATGGCCGCCCAGAACGTGAGCTGGATGTTCACCCAGAACGCGCCGACGATGTCGTATTCGGTGAAGATCGATAGGTAGTTGTCCACTGCCTGCCTCTATCTTGGTGGCCGCGCGTGGGCGGCCCAGTGGGAGAGCGGTCCCGGCGGCGGGGACCCCGGGGGAACCGCCGCCGGGTGTGGCGGGGGCGGGCGGACCGTGCTGGTCCGCCCGCCCCCGCCGTGCTAGCCGATCAGGCGCAGGCGGCCGGGGTCGGCGGGTTGAGTTCGGCGTTCGGCTCGTAGCCGGTTCCCTCGGTGTTGGCCTTGAGGGCCGTCTCCCACTCGCCGGACTCGATCATCTTGGTGATCGCGGCGTTGATGGCCTCGCACCGGTCCGAGCCCTTGGGCAGGCCGACGCCGTAGTTCTCCTCGGAGAACGGCTCGCCCAGGACCTTGAACTTGCCCTGGTAGGCCGGCTGCGCGGCCAGGCCGGCGAGGATGATGTCGTCGGTGGTCACGGCGTCGATGGTTCCGCCGGACATCTGCGTGGTGCACTCGGCGTAGCCGGGCAGCTCCTGCAGGTTCACGCCGGCCGCGTAGGTGTCCTTGACCTTCTGCGCGGAGGTCGAACCGGTGACCGAGCACAGGTTCTTCCCGTCGAGGTCCTCGGGGGAGGTGATGTCCGAGTCGACGCTGATCAGCAGGTCCTGGCCGGCGACGAAGTACGGTCCGGCGAAGTCGATGACCTCCTTGCGCGTGTCGGTGATCGAGTAGGTCGCGAAAATCATGTCGACCTGGTTGTTCTGCAGCATCGTCTCGCGGTTGGCGGACGGCGCGGAGACGAACTCGATCTGCTCCTCCGTGAAGCCCAGCTCGTTCGCGACGTACTTGGCCACGTCGACGTCGAAGCCCTTGTAGGTGTCGCCGTCCTTGAAGCCGAGGCCCGGCTGGTCGAACTTGATGCCGATCCTGACCGTGTCCTCGCCCTCGCCCTCGCCGGCGTCGCCGCCGCAGGCGGTCAGGGTGAGTGCGGCCGTGGCCGCGATGGCCGCGATCGCGAAGCGGGTCTTGCGCATGTGTTTCTCCTTGTGGTCTGGCCGGGCCCGGGGGACGGCCGCGAGTGATGGGTGCGGGTCGCTAGTGCGTGATCAGTTTGCCGAGGAAGTCCTTGGCGCGCTCGCTCTGCGGGTTCGTGAAGAACTCGTTCGGCGCGGCCTGCTCCACGATCTGGCCGTCCGCCATGAAGACCACGCGGTCCGCGGCCTTCCGGGCGAAGCCCATCTCGTGGGTGACGACGATCATCGTCATGCCCTCCTGGGTCAGGCCCACCATGGTGTCCAGGACCTCCTGGATCATCTCGGGGTCCAGCGCCGAGGTGGGCTCGTCGAAGAGCATCACCTTCGGGCGCATGGCCAGGGCGCGGGCGATGGCGACGCGCTGCTGCTGGCCGCCCGAGAGCTGCGCGGGCAGCTTGTCCTTCTGGTTGGCCACCCCGACGCGTTCGAGCAGGCCCATGGCGAGCTTGTCAGCCTCGGCTTTCTTCATGCCCTTGACCTTGATCGGGCCGAGCGTCACGTTCTCCAGGATCGACTTGTGCGCGAAGAGGTTGAAGGACTGGAACACCATGCCCACGTCCGCGCGCAGGTTGGCCAGTTGCTTGCCCTCCTCGGGCAGCTTCTTGCCGTCGATGTAGATCTCGCCGTCGTCGATGGTCTCGAGCCGGTTGATGGCCCGGCACAGGGTGGACTTGCCCGAGCCGGACGGGCCCAGGACCACCACCACCTCCCCCTTGGCGACCTCGAGGTTGATGTCCTGCAGCACGTGCAGGGGGCCGTAGTGCTTGTTGACCTTGTCCAGACGGACGACCGGTTGCCCGGCCGCCGCGGCGTTGCCGGTCTGAGGTTCAGTGCTCATGCTTCGACCCTAGCGGATGTAACCGCGGCCACAAGGGAAGATTCGTGTGATCGACGCGGAATCTTAATGTTGCCGAATCGTGGTTTTCCGGGGTCCGTGAGTCCAGTGGGGCTGGGGATAGGGTGGGTGCATGCCCAGCAACGACAAACGAGGCCAGTTCGATCCTGTGCCCGACCCCGCCCGACGCCGCGGTTCCGTGGTGCTCCGGCACAAGCAGGCCCAGACCCCGCAGGCCGACCGGTACCTCCTCGACAGCCACGAGGGATCCGGATTCACGCACACGGACCCCTGGCGCGTCCTGCGCATCCAGAGCGAGTTCGTTGAGGGCTTCGGCACGCTCTCGGAGCTCGGCCCGGCGGTGAGCGTCTTCGGGTCCGCCCGCGCGCACCGCGACTCCGAGAACTACGCGCACGCCGAGACGATCGGCCGGATCCTCGCCGAGGCGGGGTACGCCGTCATCACCGGCGGCGGACCCGGGGCGATGGAGGGGGCCAACAAGGGGGCGGTGTCCGCCGCGGGCACGTCCGTGGGGCTCGGCATCGAGCTGCCCTTCGAGACGGGGCTCAACGAATGGGTCGACGTGGGCATCAACTTCCGCTACTTCTTCGCGCGCAAGACGATGTTCGTGAAGTATTCGCAGGGCTTCATCGTCCTGCCCGGGGGATTCGGCACGCTCGACGAGCTCTTCGAGGCGCTCACGCTGGTGCAGACCGAGAAGGTCACGAGCTTCCCGATCGTCCTCATGGGCACCGCCTACTGGGGCCCGCTGCTGGATTGGCTGCGCGGGACGGTGGCGGCCCACGGCGCGATCTCCCCCAGCGACCTCAACCTGGTGAAGATCACGGACGACCCCGTCGAGGCGGCGCAGCTGGCGATGGCCCACGGCAACGGCAACGGCAACGGCCACGGCCTCCCGAAGGAGTAGGGACCGTGCAGACCCTTCTCCTCTTCCTCGCCGTCCTGTTGGCCGGCGCCGCGGTGTTCCTTTCCGTCGGCCGGTGGCGCGGGCCCCAGTCGACCGGGACCGGTCGCCCGGAGGTTGAGATTCTCGGTCTGGTCGAGCCCGTCGCGGCGCTGCCGCCCGTGCTCCTTCCGGAGCGCCCGCGCCGGTCCGACGTCGATGCCCTGCGACTCGGCGTCGGGCTGCGGGGCTACCGCTGCGACCAGGTCGACGAGGTGCTCGGGGTCCTGTCCGCGGAGATCGAGAGGTTGCGATCCGATCTCGACGCCGCGCGCCGCGGCCCTGTGATTAGCGCCACGAACCAATCTCCGGAATAATATGAAATGCAGATTGAAGGATTACCCCGCGTCAGACCGGGGTTCCGGAGACTGCGACCGGCGGACCCAGGGGGGTTCCGTTCATTCTAGGAAGGAAGACAGCGCCAATGGCTGCGATGAAACCGCGTACCGGGGATGGACCCATGGAGGTCACCAAGGAAGGCCGTAGCCTGATCATGCGTGTGCCGATCGACGGCGGGGGACGCCTCGTGGTGGAGCTGAATTCCGCCGAGGCCGCCGAACTCAAGCAGTGCCTGGTCGGCGTCACCGAATAGTCGATCACCTCGCACCCGTGGATCCTCTGCGAGATGCCCGGCGGCCGTGGCCGCCGGGCATCGTCGTGTCCGGCGGGCTCGGTCGGGCGCTAGGCGGTCCTGACCGCCATGAGCAGGCCGGTGCCGGTGGGGACGGTCGCGCTGACCAGCCCCTCGTGTTCGCGCAGGAAGCGGCCCACCTGGCGGGCCGCCGCCGTGCTCGGCTGGCGGACCGCCGGCTGCGGCACACGGTCCTCGTCCAGCGCGTCGTTGACCAAGAGCGTTCCGCCGCGGCGCAGGAGCCGGACGCCATGCTCCACGTAGTCGACCAGGCCGGCCTTGTCGGCGTCGATGAAGACCAAGTCGTACGCCGCGTCGGTCAGGCGGGGGAGGACGTCCCGCGCGCGCCCGCAGATCGTGCGGGTGCGGTTCGGCGCGATGCCCGCCTCGAGGTAGGCCTCGCGCGCGGCGTTCAGGTGGTCGACGTCGATGTCGATCGACGTGAAGACCGCCTGCGGCCCCAGGCCGCGGAGCAGGCTGACGCCGGAGACGCCGACGCCGGAGCCGATCTCGACGGCGGTGCGTGCCTTCGACGACGCGGCCAGCACGGTCAGGAGCGCGGCCGTTCCGGAGCCGACGGGCGATACGCCCAGCTCGTGGCCGCGCTCGCGGGCGCGGGTGAGGACCTCGTCCTCGACCGGCAGGGCCTCGGTGTAGGACCAGCTGCTTTGCTTGTCGGCGCTCATGCGGGAACGGTTCCTTCGGGATGTCTGTGGGCGGGGGCCCGGCGGGCCGCTTCCATCCTAGCGTCGACCCCCACCGCGCGACGGTCCGAGCTCGCAGGGCGTCCTCAGGTGCCTCACAGGGTACTCGTCCAGAATTGATCCTGTGAACGGAACCATGACATATCCGCCGGCGGTCCCCGAGCCCGACGCCGCCGAAACCGGCGTGCCCAGCTGGGAGGAGATCGTCGAGACGCACTCGCCGAAGGTCTACCGCCTCGCCTACCGGCTCACCGGCAACCGGTTCGACGCCGAGGACCTCACCCAGGAGACCTTCGTCCGCGTGTTCCGTTCCCTGCACAACTTCACGCCGGGAACGCTCGGGGGCTGGCTGCACCGCATCACGACCAACCTCTTCCTCGACCAGGCCCGCCGCCGCAACCGCATCCGGTTCGACGCGCTCGCCGAGGACTCGGAGAGCCGCATGCCCGGCAAGGAGCCCGGCCCGGAGCGGAGTTTCGAGCACAACAACCTCGACATCGACGTGCAGGCGGCGCTCGACGCGTTGCCGCCGGACTTCCGCGCGGCCGTTGTCCTGTGCGACCTCGAGGGGTTGTCCTACGAGGAGGTTGCGGCCGCCCTCGGCGTCAAGCTCGGCACCGTGCGATCGCGCATCCACCGCGGCCGCTCCCTGTTGCGGGTGAAGCTCGCCCACAGGAACCCGTCGCTGACATCGACCGGGATGACACTGCCGAAGGTGGGTCCCGCGGTCTCCGAGGCGCGTTAGATGCTGCACCGTCAACGGCGCTGGCTCGATGCCTACCTCGACGGCGAGCTGCCGGAGGAGCGGCGGGGGTCGCTGGAGTCCCATGTGCAGGGGTGCGCCGAGTGCCGCGTCCACCTGGAGGAGCGGCGGCGGCTCAGGCGCCGACTCCGCGCGCTGTCCGCGACCCCGTCGGTGGGACCCCGGCCGGATGCCGCGTTCGTGGACCGGCTGATCAACGCCGACCAGTTTCGGGAGCCCGCGCGACCGCGGCCCGGCGCCGCCGTCCCGGGCGAGGCCGCCCCTGCGGTCCAAGGGTCCCGCACTGTCCCCTCCGCCCGCTCCGTCCCCTCCGCCCGCACCGATCCGTCCTCCCGCGGCGTCCCCTCGACACTCACCGTCCCGTCCCCGGGCGCCTACCCGGGCGGCGAGGCGTCGCCGGAGTGGGCCGCCAGGATGAGCGAGTACCGACGGCTCGGGAGGCTCCGCGTGTTGCTCCCGGCGCTCGCGTCGGTCGCGGTGTTCGCGCTCGTGGCTGGAGTCCTGGGCGCGGCGTGGTTCCTCGGCCGCACCCCCGACGGCGCGCTCGCGGCCGCTGAGGCGGTGGCGGCGGATGAGGCCGCCGCGTCGTGGGACGAATCGGGCACCGCTTTGGCGACGAGGGACCTGCGCAGGCTCCGTGCGGCCGGGTGGAACTGCCCCGAGCTGGGCGGAACGGGCCTGACGCTCGACCAGGCGACGGGCCACCGGGTGGACGGCGCCCCGCAGCTCGTCCTCGAGTTCTCCGGGTCCGCCGGAACCGTCAGGATCGCCGAGACCCGCGTGGAGCCCGACGGCTTCGGGACCTCGGGTGCCGCCGGCACGGGGTCCGACGTCGCGCCCGAACGCGCGTTGCCGGGCAACGCCACGCTTCCGGACCCCACCGCAGCGGACGGCACGGACGATTCGCGCGGCGACCCTCCCGCTGTTGCCTCCGTCGTGACGGCCGTGGGGCGACAGCTCGCGGGAGCGCCCGCCGTGGTGCGGGCGCACGGGGCGGGCACCATGTCGATCGAGATGGATTCGGCCGCCTACGACATCGATTCCACGCTGGCGGACGGCGGCACGGAGGCGATCATCCGGCGCATCGTGGCCACGGAGAACGCCCGACTGGTGCCGGAGGCCCCAGCGGATCCCGAGTTTTGGGAGCGCATCGGCCGCGGTCTGGCGCGCCTGATGGTCCTGGACACCGGCGCGTGAGGTGCGCCGCGGCCCGGGGTGTGGCCCGGAATACAGCATGGTGCCGCGCAACGGGTAATCTCTAAGCGTGTTTGGAATTAACGGTGGCGAGTTCCTGGTGCTCGCGGTGTTGGCGGTCCTCGTGCTGGGCCCCGACAAGCTTCCGGAGTACGCCCAGCAGCTGGCGCGGCTCGTCAAGGAAGTGCGGCGCATGGCCACCGGCGCCAAGGAGCAGCTCCGTGAGGAGGTCGGCGACGAGATCGCCGACATCGACTGGCGCAAGCTCGATCCCCGCCAATACGATCCGCGGAAGATCATCAAGGACGCGCTGCTCGACGACTTCGACGACGCCCTGCAGGCAGCCAAGGAGGAACCCGGCAAGGCCGTGTCCGCCGCGCACCCGCCCGCCCCGCGCGCCGCGGAGCCGGCGCTGGCCCCGGGGGAGAAGGCGCCCTTCGACTCCGAGGCGACCTAGGCCGGAGTCACCCCGAGGGAGCGGCCCGCCAACCCGCGCGGTCGGCGCGACAGGGTCCGGGCGATCCTCCGGATCTCGAGCGACACCGCGCTCTCCGGTGCCGCCAGGACCACCGGCCGTCCGGAGTCCCCGCCCTCGCGCAGGCGCGGGTCGAGCGGGATCCGTCCCAGGAGCCCGACGTCCACGCCCAGGGTCTTCGACAGCCGCGCGGCCAGGAGTTCCCCTCCGCCGGAGCCGAACGGCTCCATCCGGCCGCCGTCGGGCAGGTCCATCCACGACATGTTCTCCACGACGCCCAGCACCTCCTGGCCGGTCTGCTTCGCGACCGCCCCGGCACGCTCGGCCACCTCGGCCGCGGCGGACTGCGGCGTCGTGACGACGAGCAGGCCGGACCCGGGGAGCAGCTGGGACACGGAGATCGCGATGTCACCGGTGCCCGGGGGCAGATCGAGCAGCAGGACGTCGAGGTCGCCGAAATGCACGTCCGTGAGGAACTGCTCGAGCGCCCGGTGCAGCATGGGTCCGCGCCAGACCACCGGCTGGTTGCCGTCGACGAACATGCCGATCGAAATGACCTTCACCCCGTGGGCGACGGGCGGCAGGATGAGTTCGTCGACGCGCGTGGGCGCCTGCGTGATGCCCATGAGGCCGGGCACCGAGAAACCGTGCACGTCCGCGTCGATGATTCCCACGCGGAGACCGTCGGCGGCCATCGCGCAGGCCAGGTTGACCGTGAGGCTCGACTTGCCGACCCCGCCCTTGCCGCTGGCCACGGCGACGATGCGCGTCAGCGATCCCGGCTCGGTGAACGGCGCCGTGCGCTTCTTCAGCCCGGCCTTGAGCTCCGACCGCTGTTCCGGCGTCATCACCCCGACGTCGACCGCGACGCTGGCCACGCCTTCGACGGCGGTCGCCGCCGCGGTGACGTCGTCCACGATGGTGCCGCGTAGGGGACAGCCGGAGATGGTCAGGAGGATCGCGACGCGGGCCGCGCCGTCGTCGTCGACCGACACGGAGCCGACCATGCCCAGCTCGGTGATGGGCCGGCGCAGCTCGGGGTCCTGAACGCCCCCGAGGGCGGCGAGCAGCCGGGCGGCCGCCGGCGATCCGACGTCGGAACGGGGGGACTCAGCCACCCGCGCGCCCCCGCCCCCGGCCGGACCGGGCGTCCGGGTCCGCCTCGGCGTCCGCCGCGGCGCGCTCCACCCGCGGCAGCTGCGTCGTCGCGTCGGAGACCTTCTTCTTCTTCGGTGACTTGCCGCGCAAGCGGATCTCCTCGCCGTCGTTCGACTCGAGCATGTCCTCCAGCGCCGAGCGCAGCTCGCTGCGCACGTAGTCGCGCGTGGCGACGTCGCGCAGGGCGATGCGCAGCGCGGCCAGTTCGCGGGTCAGGTACTCGGTGTCGTGGAGGTTCCGCTCGGCGCGGTTCCGGTCCTCGGTCACCGAGACCTTGTCGCGGTCCGCCTGGCGGTTCTGCGCCAGCAGCAGCAGCGGCGCGGCGTACGAGGCCTGCAGCGACAGCATCAGGGTCAGGGCCGTGAAGCCGATGGCGGCGTCGTCGAACCGCAGGTCCCGGGGACCCCACGTGTTCCACGCCAGCCAGAAGAGGCAGAACACCGACATGTACAACAGGAAGGTCGGTGTCCCCATGAAGCGCGCGAAGCCCTCGGTGGCCTTGCCGAAGGCGTCCGGGTTGGGCGTCATGCGGGGCCAGAAGCGCGCGCGGGCCGCCAGCGGGGTGTCGAGCCCGGCGGTCGGGTGGGTTTTCTCAGCCACGGGTTGCTCCCTTCGCCACGGGATCCTCGTCGTGTGTACGCCAGTCGTCCGGCAGCATGTGGTCCAACACGTCGTCGACCGTCACCGCGCCGACCAGCCGGCCGGCCGTGTTGACCACGGGCAGCGAGGTCAGGTTGTAGGCGGCGAGGATGCGCGCGACCTCGGAGACGTCGGCGAAGTCGTGCACCGGCTCCAGGTCCGTGTCCAGGATGTTGCCCAGCGGCTCGGGCGGCGGGCAACGGAGCAGGGCCTGGATGTGCACGACGCCGAGGTAGCGGCCGGTGGGCGTCTCCAGCGGGGGACGGCACACGTACACGGAGCCGGCCAGGGCGGGACTGAGCTCCTCGCGGCGGACGTAGGCCAGGGCCTCGGCGACCGTGGCCTCGGGGGAGAGGATGATCGGCACGGGGGTCATCATGGAGCCCGCGGTGTTCTCCTCGTACTCGAGCAGGCGGCGAACGTCCTTGGCCTCGCCCGGCTCCATGAGGCCGAGCAACGCCTCCTGCTGCTCCTCGGACAGCTCGGCGAGGAGGTCGGCGGCGTCGTCCGGGTCCATCTCCTCCAGCACGTCGGCGGCGCGCTCCATGTCCAGCGACGAAAGGATCTGGACCTGCTCGTCGTCTGGCAGTTCCTGCAGGACGTCGGCGAGCCGGTCGTCCTGAAGCTCGATGGCGACCTCGAGGCGGCGCTTGTCGCTCATCTCGTGGAGGGCCTCGGCGAAATCGGCGGGCTTGAGCTCCTCGTGCGCGGCGACGAACTGGGTGGCCGCCTGGGGCTCTTCGAGGTCGCCGTGGACCACCTCGTCGCACGCGACCAGCAGCCGCTCGCCGCGCGCCATGCGGCGCAGGGCGCGGAAGCCTCCGGCCTCGCCGCGGCGGACGTAGTAGTCGGAGATCATCCAGTCGCCGTTGCGAAGCCGCTCCAGCCCGATGTCCTCGACGACGCCGTTGCCGGAACCGTCCTTGAAGGTGACCCGCCGGTCGAACAGCTCGGCGGCGGCGAGGCGCTCGGCGCCGCGTTGCTGGAAGCGGCGCAGGTTGACCAGTCCGGAGCAGATGATCTGGCTGGCCTCCAGGGCCTGCACGCGCGTCATGGGCACGAAGACGCGCTTCTTCCCCGGGACCTCGACCACCAGGCCGACGCACTGCGCCGGCTTCGTCGGCCCCCGGTCGAGCACCACGACATCACGCAGCCGGCCCAGGCGATCGCCCAGGGGGTCGAAAACGTCGAGGCCGAGCAGGCGTGCGATGAATACCTTGTTCAGGGAGCTGCTCACCCTCTTAGGCTACTGCCTGCCGCATCCGTCGGCATTCCGGCAGGAAGGCGTTCCGTCACGTCGGTTCACCCGCAGCGATAAGGCCTGACCCGGGGGCTGGATCGGTGCAGAATGGACTCATGTCTAATCCTTTTGGCGCCGCGCCGGCCAACGATTCCGCCCTTAGCCTTCCGCGGGGCGAGGTGCTCGGCCGCTACCAGTCCTACCTCGACGCGCAGAAGGTCGTCGACTACCTGGCGGACCACGACTTTCCCGTGGCCAACGTGAGCATCATCGGCAACGACCTGAAGTCCGTTGAGCGAGTGACGGCCAAGCTGAGCTACCCCAAGGTCGCGCTCGCCGGCGCGGCGCAGGGCGCCATGTTCGGCGTTTTCGTCGGTCTGCTGTTGAGCCTGTTCACGCCGACCGGCGGCATCGCGCAGATCCTGTCTGCGGTGGGCCTGGGCATGGCCATCTGGATGATCGTCGGCGTCGTGAGCTATTCCTTCCGCAAGGGCAAGCGGGACTTCGCGTCCAGCAGCCAGGTCATGGCCGGCTACTACGACGTCGTCGTCGCCTTCGAACACGCCGCGGCGGCGCGGCAGATGGCGTCGGGCCTTCCCATGAGCCGCGTCGAAGCCCAGCACACGACGCCGAGCTGCGGAGGACAGGCGCCGACGGCGCCCCAGGCGCCGGCAGGCGCCGAACCGCCCGCATCGCAGCACGCCGTTTCCGACGGGTCGGAGCAGACGCGGCGTTCGGGATTCAACGATCTCCCCGATGGCCGCCCGCAGTTCGGAATCCGCGTGGACGCCGGAACGACGCCTCCGGAACCCGGGCAGGCGCACGGCGCCGATGCCCAGGCCGAGGCCAACGCGCCGGGCACCAAAGCGCCGGGCACCAACGCGCCGGGTGCCGACTCGCCAACCGCCGCACAGGAATCCGCCACAGGGCCGTCCGGGAATGCCCCCGCGGCGGACACCACGGCTGCCGGGCCGGTCCGGGATGACGACTCGGACGCAACGGATCAGCGCAAGCCGGGAGAAGGCTCCGGCAACTAGGCGGACCTGCCGGGTACGCGTTGATGCGTCGGCTCGATGAAGTCCATCGGGCTGAAGGGCTGGCCCTGAGCCGGCCCTGCGGTTCGGGCGGTCCTTTGGCACGCCCTCGGAGCGGGTTGCCCATTTTGTGGCCCGCTGATCGGCGATGATCAGGAGCCCGTAGCCTGCACGCCCCGGACAGCGATGACTTGCCCTCCACAGGTGTGTGTGCGGGCGGGTTGTCCACACCAGGGCTTTCCGGCGGGATGTTCGAACGTTTGTTCGGGAGAATGGACGCATGTCGTTGTCGTCGTGGGAGTCCGGTTCCGCGGCGCCGGGGTTCCCGGCGCTGGAGGAGGGGCTGCGTGCGGCGGTGGCCGTGTTGGAGGGTCCGGCCCCGGATGCCCTGCGGTGTGCGGGGTTGTTGCTGGAGATCGAGTCGCTGGGCCGGTTGGTGGACCGGGCGCGGATCCTCGCGGCGCGGGCCGCGGACCAGGCGCGGGTCATCGAGCTGGGCCGGCCCGGGACCGCGGCGGACCCCCACGGCCGGTCCGAGGCAGCGCCGGGGAACCGGTCCGGGGGCGCGGACTGGGGCGGGGCCGTGGACGCCACCGCTTCCCCGGCTGTTTCCTCGGCCGTCGTTTCCTCCGCCGCTTCGGGGCCGGATGCCGCGGGGCCGGGGCGGCGGGGCCGGTACCGCTCGACCGCGGACTACCTGTGCCAGGTGTTGCGGATCCCCTACGCGGAGGCGAGGGCCCGGCTCGGCGCGGCCGCGGTCCTGCTCCCGCGCACGACCCTGGCCGGGCAGGAGCTGGCCCCGGTCCGTCCCGCGCTGGCCGCGGCGGTGGCCGGCGGGGAGGTCTCGGTCGCCACCGCGCTGTTGGCCGCGCGGGCGGTGGCCGCGGCCGCGCCGGCCGCGCGGGCCCTGCCCGGGGGCGGGGAGACGGTGCTGGCCGCGATGGAGGCGAACCTCGCCGCGACCGCGCGGGCCTCGGAGCCGGGCATCGTGCGCCGGGTCGCGCAGGCGTGGGTGCTGCGCATCGACCAGGACGGGCTCGAGCCCTCCGCGGAGGTCCGCCGGCAGTCCCAGGGCCTGTTCGACCGGGGCCGGCGGTGGGGGTTGCGGCGCTTCGAGTTGTTCGCCGATGACCTGCAGGCCGAGGCCCTGCTGGTCGCGTGCCTGCCCGAGGCCAACCCCCGCACCGGACCCCGCACCGCGCCCGGCACCACACCCACGTTCGGCGCCACACCCGCGCCCGGCACCACACCCACGTTCGGCGCCACACCCGCGCCCGGCACCATACCCACGTTCGGCGCCACACCCGCGCCCGGCGCCAACGCCGGGTTCGGCGGCGCCAGACCCAACCCCGCCGGCGCCAACCCGGCCGCGGCCGGCGCCGCTGGGTCTGCGCTTTTCGACCTGGCCGGCACGGCGCTGGGCCGCGGCCCGGCATCCGGCCCGGCATCCGGGTCGGGGGAGGCCGCGCTTCCCGGCGGGCCCGGCGCCGCGGGGCCGGCGGCGGCCGCGGCGGGGACGGGTTCGGCGGCCGGGTCGGTTCCGGCGGCTGGGTCGGTTCCTGGGGCCGGGTTGGTTCCGGCCGATGCCCGGACGCGTGCGCAGAAGCTGTTGGACGGGCTCGTCGCGGCGGTGCAGGCGGGTCTGCGCAGCGGCAGGCTGCCGCGCAACGGCGGGGTCCGCCCGCAGGTCGTGGTCGCGATCGACTACCGGACCCTGGCGGGGGAGCTCGCGGATCCGGGGCTGATGGTCTCCGAGGCCGCCCTGGGCGGGGTGATCCACCCGAACGCCATCCGGCGCCTGGCCTGCGCGGCGGATTTGATCCCGGTGGTCCTCGGCACCGCGGGGCAGGTCCTGGACGCCGGCCGGGCCGCGCGGCTGTTCAGCGAGGACCAGCACCGGGTCCTCTATGCCCGGGACCGCGGCTGCACGGCTCCGGGGTGCACGGTCCCGGCCGCGGGGTGCGAGGCCCACCATGTGCGGTGGTGGTCCCGCGGCGGGGGGACGGATGTGGGCAACGGGGCGTTGTGCTGCCCGTTCCACCACCACCTGGCCCACGAGGAGGACTGGGAGATCCGCATGGTCGGCGGGGTTCCGCACTGGATCCCGCCCGCGCACGTGGACCCCGCGCGCAGGCCGCTGCGCAACACCTACTTCCACCCCGACATCGGGTAGGAAGCGGGCCCTCCGACCATGACCATGGCCAGCCACGCGGGCCCCGCCAGCGCCAAAGAACCCGGGCAACGCCAGGGAACCTTGCAGCGCCGCGGGGGCACGACCAGATTATGCGGAGTGGTGATCGCCTTCCCCGGCGTAGATGCCGGCCATCCAGGACTCGACCTCGTCGGCCGTGCGGGGCAGCGCGGCGCTGAGGTTTTCGCAGCCATCGGCAGTGATCAGGACGTCGTCCTCGAGTCGGATACCGATGCCGCGATACTCTTCCGGCACCGACAGGTCCTCCTCCTTGAAGTACAGTCCGGGCTCGATCGTGAAGACCATGCCCTCCTCCAGAACCCCGTCGAGGTAGAGATCCCGCTTGGCCTGAGCGCAATCGTGGACATCGAGACCCAAGTGATGGCTGGTACCGTGCGGCATCCACCGTCGGTGGTGCTGTCCCTCGTCGGACAATGCCTCGTCCAGCGGGACCGGAAGCAGACCCCAGTCGTCCAGCCGCTCGGCCAGCACGGTGACGGCGGCGTTGTGCAGGTCCCGGAACTTGTTGCCCGGCTTGGCGACGGCGAACGCGGCATCGGCGGCCTCGAGAACCGCCTCGTACACCTTCCGTTGGACATCCGAGTACTGTCCGTTGACCGGAAGGGTACGGGTGATGTCGGCCGTGTAAAGGGAATCGGCCTCGACGCCGGCATCGAGCAGCAGCAGCTCGCCGGGAGTGACGCGGCCCGTATTGCGGATCCAGTGCAGCACGGTCGCGTTGTTGCCGCAGGCCGCGATCGTGTCGTAGCCGAGGTCGTTGCCCTCTTCGCGTGCCCGGGCGAAGAAGGCGCCTTCGACGACGCGTTCGCCGCGGTCGTGCGCGATGGCTCGGGGGAGCACCTTCACGACCTCGTGGAAACCGATGACGGTGGCGGCCACAGCGGAGCGCATCTGCTCCACCTCCCACGCATCCTTGACCAGGCGCAGCTCGGAAAGCGCTTCAGAAAGCTCCCCGTCGAGACGATCGGAGACTTCGAGGTCCACGCCCGTGTTGATGCGGGACGTGTCAACCAGCGCGTCCGCGTTCATGTCGACCTCTCGCAGCAGCCGGATCCGAACACCGCCGAACTCGACTGCCCCGGCGTTCTTCGTCACCGCGACCTCGAGCTCCCCGACGTCCGCAGTGGGAAGCGCCAGACGGGCCGAGACTTCGCCCAAGGATGGGCGCGATCCGATCCAGAACTCGCCGTAGCGCGCGTTGGAGTAGAACTCCTCCGAGTCGCGGCCGGCAAGGGGACGGAAGTACAGCGTGGCCGCGTGGTTGCCTCCGTCGTCGCCCGCTCCCTCGTCCGTCGGCTCCATGACCAGCACGGCATCCGGCTCGTGGTCGAGGCCGAGACCGGTCAGGTGGGCGAAGCCGGAATGCGGCCGGAAGCGGTAGTCCGTGTCGTTGGAGCGGACCTTGAGTGGCCCGGCCGGCACCACGATGCGCTCGCCCGGGAACTTCGCGGAGATCGCGAGTCGCCGCCGTGCTGCGTGTACCGCCACGGGATCGGGCCCCTGCGCATCCTTCTCTGCCGGTGCCCACTGGCTGGCCATGAACGCCTTGAACGCGTCCGAACTCGGGCGCTGGGAACGGTTGTTGACTCGGTCCTCGAGGGGTTGCTCGCTGCCGGGGGTGCTATTCGCTTCAGTCATCACCACATCATCGTCTCAAAACGCGGACGGATACACCAAGGCGCGGGACTAGGCTTGGACCATGCTGATCGACCTGCACGCGCATTCCACCGTCTCAGACGGGACGGAAACGCCGTCCGCCGTCGTCGCCGCGGCGGCATCGGCCGGACTGGACGTCGTCGCACTGACCGACCACGACCAGACCAGCGGCTGGGCGGAGGCCAGCGAGGCAGCCGTGCGTCTGGGCATCGGACTCGTGCCGGGGATGGAGATCTCCTGCAAGACGCGCAACGGCATCAGCGTGCACTTGCTGAGCTACCTCCACAATCCGGAACACCCCGGGCTGCTCGAAGAAATCAACAAGGCCCGAGACGCTCGCATCCACCGGGCACGGCGGATGGTGTCCCTGTTGTCCGAAGACTTCCCGATCGAGTGGGCCGACGTGAACCGCCACTCGGCGCCCGGCGCGACCATCGGCCGCCCCCACATCGCCGACGCGCTGGTCGCGGCCGGCGTCGCCGCCGACCGGTCGGAGGCGTTCGCGACGGTGTTGACCTCGCATTCGCGCTACTACGTCGGTCACTACGCCGTGGATCCGGTATCCGCCGTCGAACTGGTGCGCGCCGCGGGCGGGGTCCCGGTCTTCGCGCACCCCGTGGCCTCGGCTCGGGGACGCGTGGTCGAGGCGCACGTCTTCGAGGAGATGATCGAGGCGGGCCTGCTCGGCCTGGAAATCGACCACCGTGACAATCCTGAGGAGGGGCGGCGCTTCTTGCGCGACGTGGCGCGGCGCCACGATCTGATCGTCACGGGCTCAAGCGACTATCACGGCGCCGGGAAGCCGAACCGGCTTGCCGAACACACCACGTCCCCGGCCATGCTGGAGCGCATCCTCGCCGCGGCCACCGGCTCGCGACCCGTGGGCGCGGAGCGCTTGGGCGGGCAGTAGCGGATCGCACGGGATTCGCGACCCGCGGGCCCGGAGCCTGTGGGCGCGTTGGGCCGGTGCGGCGACACCGGGCAACACCGTGACGCCCGCGGGCGCCGTGCCGCGTGCGTCGACCGCGGGGCATTGGCCGGCGGCGGTCCTAGCCGCGGAGCGTGCTGGAAACCGGGCGCTCGGACGTCGTCGGCGCCGCGACGATGCCGGCGGAACCGTAGGCCCGGTGCTCCGCGTGGGCGAGGCGGCGCCGCATCACGTCGATCGCTTCCGGGTTCGCATCCACGCAGACATACCGGCGGCCCAGCGCGGCGGCGACCGCGCCCGTCGTCCCGGATCCCGCGAAGAAATCCAGCACCCAGTCGCCCGGCCGGCTGCTGGCGGCGACGATCCGTCGCAGGACACCCTCCGGCTTCTGCGTGGGGTAGCCCGTCTTCTCCTTGCCCGTGGGGGAGACGATCGTGTGCCACCAGACATCGGTCGGCAGCTTGCCCAGCGCGGCCTTCTCGGGGGTCACGAGACCCGGCGCCATGTACGGCTCGCGGTCGACGGCCGCGGCGTCGTAGTGGTACCTGGAAGGGTCCTTCACGTAGACGAGGATGTTGTCGTGCTTGGCGGGCCATCTGTTCTTCGCCCGCGCGCCGTAGTCGTACGCCCAGATGATCTCGTTGAGGAAGCACTCGCGGCCGAAGATCGCATCGAGCATGACCTTCGCGTAGTGCACCTCGCGGTAGTCCAGGTGCAGGTACAGCGTCCCGTCCTCGGCCAGCAGCCGCCATGCCTCGCGCAGCCGCGGCTCGAGGAACAACCAGTAGTCCTCGAAGGCGTCGTCGTAGCTGCTGAGCGTACCGCGCACGGTGGAGTAGCTGGCGCCTTTGAAACCGATCCGGTCCCCGTCCCCCGCCTGGGCGCGCACCATCTTGGTCTGTTGGCGGCTCTGCTTGCGTCCCGTGTTGAAGGGCGGATCGACGTAGACCATCGTGAACGAGCCGTCGGGCAGGGACGGGAGGTACTCGGTGTTCTCGGCGTGGACCACGAGGTCGGGCCCGTCCGGCGACCAGTCGTGTGCGGTCCGGGCCGGCATGTCCGCGGAAGGGGAGGCGACCGCGGGAGCGAGGTCCGGAGCGGGGGCGACGCGGGCGGAGGCCCCGACCTTATGGTCGGGGCCTCCGCCGCGGTCCTCGCGGTGGGTCGACACCGGTGCTACGCGGACTCGTTGCGGTCGACGACCTCGCCGTTGCGGCGGCGGGTGCGCGAACGACGGCGGCGCGGCGCGGTGCCGCCGTCACCCGTGGCGGCGTCGGTGGTGGCGGGCCCGGTCGACGCCGGCCCGGTGGCGGCCGGCTCTTCGCGACGCCGGCTGCGGTCCTCGCCGGTCGACTCCTTCGTGGGTCGGTCCGCACGGCCGTGGCCGTGGCCGTGACGGCCACCGCCCTCGCCGCGCGAACGGTCGCCGCGGTCGCCGCGGGCTCCCCGGTCTCCGCGTCCGCCACGGGACTCGCCGCGTCCCGACGGCTTCTTGCCGGTCTCGCCGAGGTCCTCGAGCTTCTCCCCGGCCAGCCCCTCGAGCACGCGCTTGTTGCGCGGCAGGCGACCCTTGGTGCCGGCGGGGATGTCGAGGTCCGAGTAGAGGTGCGGCGAGGAGGAATACGTCTCCACCGGCTCCGGCTGGTCCAGTCCGAGCGCCTTGTTGATGAGGCCCCAGCGCGGCACGTCCTCCCAGTCCACGAACGTCACGGCGGTGCCCTTGTTGCCGGCGCGGCCCGTGCGGCCCACGCGGTGGAGGTACGTCTTCTCGTCCTCGGGGCACTGCAGGTTGATCACGTGGGTGACATCGTCGACGTCGATGCCGCGGGCGGCGACGTCGGTCGCGACGAGCACGTCGACCTTGTTGTTGCGGAACGCACGGAGGGCCTGCTCGCGGGCGCCCTGACCCAGATCGCCGTGGATCGAGCCGGCCGCGAAGCCGCGGTCCATCAGCTCCTCGCTCAGCTTCGCCGCCGAGCGCTTGGTCTTCGTGAAGATGATGGTGCGTCCGCGGCCCTCGGACTGGAGGATGCGGGCGACGACCTCGTCCTTGTCCAGCTGGTGGGCGCGGTAGATGACCTGGCGGATGTCCTTCTTGGTGATGCCCTCGTCCTCCGGATCCGCGGCGCGGATGTGGGTCGGGTGGCTCATGTAGCGGCGTGCCATGGCGACGACCGGTCCCGGCATGGTGGCCGAGAACAGCATGGTCTGGCGGATCGCCGGGGTCGCGGCCAGCAGGGTCTCGACGTCCGGCAGGAAGCCGAGATCCAGCATCTCATCCGCCTCGTCGAGGACGACGATCCTGACGTTCTTGAGGTTCAGGTGCTTCTGCTTGAACAGGTCGATGAGCCGCCCGGGCGTGCCGACCACGATCTCGACGCCAGCCTGCAGCTGCTCGATCTGCGGCTCGTAGGCGCGGCCGCCGTAGATCGTCGCGATGCGGGCGTTGCGCTGCGTCGAGGCCTTCGCGATGTCCGCGGCGACCTGGACGGCGAGCTCGCGGGTCGGAGCCACGATCAGCGCCTGCGGCGCGCCGGGGGTCGGCAGCTGGTCGTAGCCGTCGTCATCCGGACCAATGACGCGCTGCAGTGCCGGGATGCCGAAGCCGAAGGTCTTGCCTGTGCCCGTCTTGGCCTGGCCGATGATGTCGTGCCCGCCCAGGGCGATGGGCAGCGTCATGGACTGGATCGGGAACGGGTGCAGGATCCCCGCCGCCGCGAGCGATGCGACGATGTCGGCGCGGACGCCGAAGTCGGCGAAGGTCTGTTCGGCGATCTCGTGCGGCGGCTCGTCGATGGCGAGGGACTCCTCGACCTCGATCTCTTCCGCGCCGCCGTCGGCCGTGAGGTGCTGTTCAGTGTTCAATGAGTTCTCATTCGTTTAGGCGCCGGGAACGGGCGTGCTCGACGTGCACCGCGGAAAAAGCGGGACGGAGTCCACCGCGAAAGCGGCGCATCCAGCGGAGCCGATCGCGGGCTAGCTTGCGCGGGATCCGCGCGGGGTGCAGGTTCGCTGGGAATCTCTGCCAAGAAAATGCGTTGTGGGTACGACCGGGCATCCTTGTCTACCCCGCCAGTCTAGCGCGCCCGGGCGGATTCGCCGTCGGACGCGGCCCGTGGAGCGCGTCCGGAGGGCCCTGCCCCGGCCGCGGCGCGGCGCGCGGACGCCTCAGGAACGGCCGTCGACGACGCGGAAAAGCACGGTGTGTTCGACGATGTCCGCGCGGACGAGTTCGACCGTGACGGCCGCTCCGACCTCCACGTGGCCCTCCACCCGGGCGGAGATGGAGGGTTCCGTGATCTGGACCGTGCCAGAGGGCGGGCGCCCGCTGTTCCGCGCCTTGCCGGCCTGTTCCGGCGTCGGGCCGTCGACGACGACACCCTCGAAGCGCTCCCCGACCCGCCCGTGCAGCAGGGCAGCCTCGACGGCGTCGACGGCGGCGCGCTCGAGCCGACCGGAGATCTGGTTGGAGGCGCGCATCGCCCCCGGGAGCAGCGGCAGCGCCGCCCGGATCCCTTCCGGCACGGGGACCCCGCGCCCCAGGTGTTCGCACACGACCAGGACGAAACGGTCGACCAGCCGGCGCAACGGTGCGGTCGTGTGGGCGTACGGGGCCGCGATCGCCGCCTGCACGGTCTCGGCCGGCGGCTCGCCGTCGAAGGGCGTGTAGTCGGCGCCGCGGAACAGGGACGTCGCCGCGTACATCAGGGCCATCTGCCGCGGATCGGACACGTCGAGAGACCGGAGGAAGTCCCCGTAGTGCACGTCCCGCCGCCACTCGTGGCCCAGCGCGCTGGCCTGGAGGCGGAACTGGCGTTCGCCGTGCCCGTCGGGGGCGGGCATGGTGCGCAGGATGCCCACGCCGCCCTCGATCATGATCCGGGCGGCCTCCATGCCGGTCAGGAGCGAGATCTGAGCGTTCCAGTCCTCCACCGGCAGCGGCGCGCGCGCGACGAGCCGGTAGTCCCCGGCGTCGTCGACTTCGACCTCCTGCTGCGGGAGGCGGAGGCTGGCTCCTCCGCGCTCGTGCTCCAGCGCGATGCGCCGAAGGCCGACTTCGCGCAGCAGTTGAAGGGTGTCCGGGGCGCCGCCGGCGTCGATGGCGGCCTGGGCGGACGCGTAGTCGAGCTGCTCGCGGCTCTCGACGACCGCGCGTTCGAGCCCCGTGGCGACGACGGCGCCCACCGCGTCGAGCGCGAACGTCCACACGTACGCGGACCTCCGCCGGCCCGGCAGCAGGCTGCCGGCCCGCTCGCTGATGATTTCCGGGTGCAGCGGAATCCGGCGGTCCGGCAGGTACAGGGTCTGCCCGCGTCGCAGGGTCTCCGCGTCCAACGGCCCGCCCTCGGCGACAAACGACGGAACGTCCGCGATCGCATAGCGGACCGTGTACCCGTCGCCGTCGCGCTCGATCTGCACGGCTTGGTCCAGATCCGTCGAGCCCGGCGGGTCGATGGTCACGAAGGCGACGCCGGTCAGGTCCTTCGGCGGCAGGGGCTGCTCGGCGACGGCGCGCTCGGCATCCGCGAGGACCTCCGGCGGAAAGGCCTCGGGCAGCTCGAGCTCCTTCTCCACCGAGGCGATGGCCTCGGCGAGGAGGGTCTGGCGGGCGCGGGGCGTGAGGTCGATCTGCTGGTAGGCCACGGACTCAGGGTACCCACTGGCACCGGCAAAATGGCCGGGGGAGTAGGGTGGCAGGATGATTGAGTACCCCCTGCCCGTCCTCGACGCGGCCACCCGTGAGCGCTTCGAAACGGCACTGTACGGCCTGATGGCCTACCGCGAGCTCACGGCCTTCGAACGGCTGTCGTCGGACGCGAGGTTCTCCCCGACGCTGGCCGACCGCGACGCGCTGGCGCGCCTGGCCGTCGAGGAGTTCCGCCACTACGAGCTGGTCCGGGAGCGCATCGCCGCCGCCGGCCGCGACCCCCAGGCCGCCATGGAGCCGTTCGTCGCCTCCATCGACGCGCTCCACGAGCGCACGCGCCCGGGGGACTGGTTCGAATCCCTCATGAAGGCCTACGTCATCGACTCCGTCTCCGGCGACTTCTACCAAGCCATCGCGTTGGCCCTCGACGAGGAGGCGCGGGTCCTGGTCTCCGAGGTGCAGTCCATAGACGCCCAGACGCTGTGGCTCCGCGAGCGGTTGCACGACGCCCTCGGGGACGACCCGCGGCTCGGATCCCGGTTGGCCCTCTGGGGCCGCCGGCTCCTCGGCGAGGCACTCACCCAGGCACGCAGGATCGGGGACCGGCACGCCTTCTGGGACACCCTCATCCCGATGCCCCCGGGGCCGGAGCGGGATGCCCGCGTGGCCAAACTGTTCGCCCGGCTCGTGGAGAACCACTCCCGGCGCATGGGGGATTTGGGCCTGACGGCGTAGCACCGCGCGCCGCCCGGCCGCCGGCGCCGATTCTCCACGCTCGGCTTTTCTCCGCCTTCGACGCGCCGTTTCGGGCGAAGCGCGGCCACGCACGAAGCGGGCCGCCGTCCCGACCCGACGGCGCGACGGCGCGGCCGGATCCGGACGGCGGCCCACGCTGCGCTGATGCGGTCAGCGCCGTTGCCGCGTCGAGGGCGCGCCTAGTGCGCGAACCCCACGCGGCGCTGCTCCTCGGCGCCGACCTCGACATAACCGATGGACCCGGCCGGGACGATCACGACGCGGCCCTTGGTGTCGGTCAGCCGCAGCTCGGTGCCGGACTTGAGCGCCTTCGAGACCGTGTCCGAGACCGTCTCCGCGGAACCCTCGCATTCGATGACGACTTCGCGGGCGACATTCTGGATTCCGATTCGCACGTCCATGGCGCGGCTCCTTCTTCAGCGGGCGGTGCGCCGGTCGCCGGCGCCTCAGTATTGACCCTACGAATCTACTTCACGGTTCCTTGGGGAATCGACCGATTCCGCGCCAAGCCAAACGGGACACCAGCTCGCTGGCCTCGTCGAGGTCGACGTGCTCCCCCAACTCGAGCCAGTAGCGCGCCGACACCTGGGCCATTCCGGCGAGGGCGCGGCCGAGCAGCAGCGCCTGCGGGTGGGGCAGCTTGGTGTCCTCCGCGATGACATCGGCGATCGCCGAGGCGAACCCCGCATTGAACGCCTCCAACCGCGCGCTGACCTCCGGATCGTTCATCAGGTCGGATTCGAAGACCAGGCGGTGGGCTTGGCTGTCCTGGGAAATGAACTCGAAGTAGGCGCGGATCGTGGCCTGCACGCGCAGCTTGTTGTCGGTGGTGGACCCGATGGCCGCGAGCATCAGGGCGGTCAGCGACTCGAGGTGCGCGTCCAACAGCGCCAGGTAGAGCTCCCGCTTGCCCGGAAAGTGTTGGTAGAGGACGGGTTTGCTGACGAGGGCAACGTCCGCGATCTCGTCCATCGCGGCACCGTGGTAGCCGTGCGCCACAAAGACCTGGTGCGCCGCGTCGAGGAGTTGCTTCCGGCGTTCCTCGCGGGGCATCCGCCGCGTCTTGGGCCCTCGCGCTGGGGTGGTGTCCACTTCTGCCTTTCCGCCGTGCCGACACGTCGCCACGCTCCGCGGTGGCCCGAATGCCGTCATTCTACGCCCCGGTAACGTGACACCGGCGCCCGCGGTCGTGGGGACTCGTGCTCGGGCTGATCGGCAGTCCCACGCGCCCGGGCGGGGCTCCTTCCCCGCCCGGCAAAAACTCCCCGCCCCGATCTGCCCCGCGCGGGCGCGGACACGCATACCCGGCTCTGCCCCCCGCGGGCGGGGACACGCATACCCGGCCCGCTCGCCCGACCCGCACGCCCCGCCACCCTGCGCGGCCGCGGGTCTACAGTGGTCCCATGGAGAGCCCCACCGCGACTTCCGCAGCCCCCCTGGTCGAGCCCGGACCCGCCCTGACCGCCGCGGAGCTGCGGCGCTACTCCCGGCACCTGATCATTCCCGAGGTGGGCATGGACGGCCAACGGCGCCTGAAGAACGCCAGGGTCCTCGTCGTCGGCGCGGGCGGACTGGGCTCCCCGGCGCTGCTCTACCTCGCCGCGGCCGGGGTGGGCACGCTCGGCATCGTCGACGACGACGTCGTCGACGAGTCGAACCTGCAACGGCAGGTCATCCACGGTGTGGGCGACATCGGGCGGTCCAAGGCCGAATCCGCGCGCGACGCCGTCGCCGAACTCAACCCGCTCGTGGAGGTCGTCCTCCACCGGGATCACCTGGACCGCGACAACGCGCTCGAGATCTTCGCCGGCTACGACCTTGTCCTCGACGGCACGGACAACTTCGCGACGCGCTACCTGGTGAGCGACGCCGCGGCGATCCTCGGCAAGCCGTGCGTCTGGGGGTCCATCCTGCGCTTCGACGGGCAGGTCAGTGTCTTCTGGAGCGGGCGCGGCCCCACCTACCGCGACCTGTACCCCGAGGCACCGCCCGCCGGGACGGTCCCGTCCTGCGCCGAGGGCGGGGTCTTCGGCGTGCTGTGCGCCCAGATCGGTTCCGTCATGGTGGCCGAGGCCATCAAGCTCGTGACGGGCATCGGGGAGTCGCTGCTCGGCCGCGTCCTGATCCTCGACTCGCTGGCCATGACCTGGCGGGAAATCCGGCTGCGGCCCGATCCCGCCACGCTCCGGCCGACCGAACTGCTGGAGGACTACCCGGCGTTCTGCGGCGTGCCGGACGCCGCCCGGCAACGGGAGCTTCCCACGGTGGGCGCCCGCGAGCTGGAGGCGATGCTCCACGCCCGCGCGGCGGGGGACGGCGACTTTGTCCTGGTCGACGTGAGGGAGCCGGGGGAAGCGGCGATCGTTTCCATCGACGGGGCGCAGCTGGCCCCGCGCGGCCAGGTCCTCGGCGGCGATGTCGAGCTGCCCCGCGGCGTCCCCCTGGTGCTGCACTGCAAGTCCGGGGTCCGTTCGGCGGAGGTGCTGGGGTACCTGCTGGACCACGGGTACGACGACGCCCGCCACCTCGCCGGCGGCATCCTGGCGTGGGTCGAGCAGGTCGAACCGGGCAAGCCCGTGTACTAGGTCCGGTCGGCTAACCGACGTTGCTGGCGGCCCGGCCCTCGAAGCCGGCCACGGGACAGACCTGGGCCTCCGCGGTCTCGCGGCGGCGACCCGCATCGGGACCGGCGGCACGCGCGGGTTCGCCCAAGGAGATGCCGAACAGCGTCTCCAAGGCGGATTCGACCTCCTCGTGGCGGCCGTCCGCCGCCAGCTCGCGGGCCCGCACGGTGGGCGCGTGCAGCAGCTGGCGCATCATGCGGCGCATGGCGAACTCGACCTCTTCGGCCGCGGCGGTGCAGCCGTGCTGGGCCCTGACCTTCTGGACCTCGGTCTCGAGGACGCGCTGCGTGTGGCGGCGGAGCGCCACGATGGCCGCGTCCGCCGTGCGCTGGCGTTGCTCGTCGGCAAACTCGGAGGCCGCCGTCTCGACGATCACGCGCGCCTGCCGCAGGGCCTCGGCCTGTTCGTCGGGCGCCGCCATCCGGACGGACTCGAGCGTGATGAGCTCGACATCGTCGATGTCCTCGATGGACTGGTCGAAGTCGCGGGTCAGTGCCAAGTCGATCGCGACCAGTGGGCGCCCTCCGCGGTCCAGGCCGCGCAGGTCCTCCGCGGCGATGCGCCGGTCCCCGCCGCTGCACCCGATGAGCACGTCCGCGGCGGCCAGCGCGGCGGCGAGGGAGTCGTCGTCCACGGCGGTTCCACCGCGGGTGGCCGCGAAGACCTCGGCGCGCCCGGACGCGGAGTAGACGGAGACGTTGGTGGCGCCGCGCTCCTTCAGCAGGGCCATGGTGGCCCCGGCATAGGCGCCCGTGCCGAAGACGACGACGTTCTTGGACTCCCAGGCGGAGGACGACTCGAGGTCCTCGGCGAGGTCCAGCGCCACCGAGACGATCGACAGGCCGCGGCCGCCGAGCGCGGTGCGCGAGCCGACGTCCTTGGCCGTGCGCGACGCGCTCTGGAAGAGGCGCACGAGGGGCCCGGAGGCGGTGCCGCTCTGCTGCGCCTCGATGAGTGCGCGCCGCACCTGGCCGGCGATTTCGCGTTCGCCGATGACGGCGGAGTCGAGGCCGGCGCCGACGGCGAAGAGGTGGTTGACGGCGTCCTCGCCGGTCTTGGTGGCCAGGGCGGCGGACACGTGCCGTTCCTCCAGCCCGGAGGCCTCGCTGATTTGTGCGATCACGGCTGACCGCGCGGCTTCGATGTCCTTCTCGCCGGGGGCCTCGCAGTACACCTCGTAGCGGTTGCACGTGGCCAGGACCACGGCGCCGGAGACCGGGGTGGTGCCGTCGAGCACGGCGGCAGCGACCCCGGAGGCGCCGGCGCTGAGCCGTGCAACCGTCTCGAGGTCGATGTCAGAGTGCGAGGCGACGAGCGATAGGAAAACCACAGTGGTTCCATGGTAGCCCGCGCTCCGGCCGGCGGAAGACCCGGGCGCCTCCGCCCGCGGTGTCCTTGGCCACGTTCGGCCCGTCCGCGCGGGCGGGATTAGCGGTTACACCGGCCAGTTGGCAGAATCGGTACATGACGTTGAGCGCTAGCCACCCGCTGATGGATGGCCGAACTGCAGGATCCCCGCTGATCACCGCCTACCGGGGCGGGGCACCCAGCCGGAGGCCGGTCTGGTTCATGCGCCAGGCGGGCCGCTCGCTGCCGGAATACCGGGCCCTCCGCGAGGGGATCGGCATGCTGGACTCGTGCCTCCGCCCGGACCTCGCCTCGGAGATCACGCTCCAGCCCGTCCGCCGCCACGGGGTCGACGCCGGCATCTTCTTCTCTGACATCGTCATCCCCCTCAAGCTCGCGGGCATCGACGTGGACATCGTCCCCGGGGTCGGCCCCGTACTGGGCGCCCCCGTCCGCACCGCGGCCGACGTGCGCGCCCTCCCGAAGCTGGAGGCCTCGGCGCTGGACCCCATCCGCGAGGCCGTGGCGATGACCGTGGAACAGCTCGGAACCACGCCGCTGATCGGCTTCGCCGGGGCGCCGTTCACGCTGGCCGCGTACATGGTGGAAGGGCGCCCGTCGCGCGACCACCTCGGTCCGCGGACGATGATGCACGCGGACCCCGAGACCTGGCAGGCGCTGGCCAACTGGGCGGCCGACGCCTCGGGGGAGTTCCTCCGCGCGCAGCTGGAGGCAGGCGCCAGCGCCGGCCAGCTCTTCGACTCGTGGGCCGGCAGCCTGGGGCTCGCCGACTACCAGCGGCACGTCGCCCCGGCGTCGTCCCGCGCCCTGAACCATGTCCGCGACCTCGGCGCGCCGCTGGTGCACTTCGGCACCGGGACCTCGGAGCTGCTGGTGGCCATGCGCGACGTCGGGGTCGACGTCGTCGGGGTGGACTACCGGCTGCCGCTGGACGAGGCGAACCGCCGGCTCGGCGGCACCGTGCCGCTGCAGGGCAACATCGACCCGGCGCTCCTGCCCGCCCCTTGGGAAGTGCTCGAGGAGCACGTCCGCGGGGTCCTCGCCGCCGGCGACGCGGCTCCCGCCCACGTCGTCAACCTCGGCCACGGTGTCCCCCCGGAGACGGACCCCACGGTCCTGACCCGGGTGGTGGACCTGATCCACTCGATCGAACCGTAGCCCCGCCGGCGCCCGGCGCCGGCCACACGTCCAGCAGTTCGCACGCAGGTTGAGGAAAGGACAGCGATGCCCCACCGGAGCGCACGCCCCACGGAACCTGCACGCCCCGACGACGCCACGGCGCGGGCGGTGGTGATCGGGGGAGGGATCGCCGGCCTGGTGGCCGCGCGCGAGCTCTCGGTCTCCGGACACGCCGTCGAGCTCTTCGAGTCCTCGGGCGCTTTCGGCGGCAGCGTCGGCGCGCACACGGTCGCCGGGTTGGCGCTGGACGCCGGCGCCGACTCCTTCGCCACGCGCAACACGGCCGTGGCCGACCTCCTCGGCGAGCTCGGGCTCGGTGACGACATCGTCCTGCCGCTGGGAGGCGGCGCGTGGCTCTATTCCGAGGCGGCGCGGCACGGCGACGACGGCGGCGCGGATGCCGGTGCGGGCGATGACCCGGCCACGCGGTCCGGCCGCACCGCGACCGCCCAGCCCCTGCCGCAGACGGGGATCCTGGGGATTCCCGGCGACCCGTGGGCCGACGACGTCAAGAGCGCCATCGGCGCCGCGGGCTGCCGCCGCGCGGCCGCCGACCTGGACATGCCCGTGGCCGAGCGGCTCGCCGACCAGCCGGTCAGCCTCGGGGAGCTGGTCCGCGCGCGCATGGGCGGCGCGGTCTTGGAGGCCCTCGTCGCCCCCGTGGTGTCCGGCGTGCACTCGGCGGATCCGGACACCCTCGACGTGGACACCGTGGCCCCGGGCCTGCGCGCCGCCCTCGTCCGCCACGGATCCCTGGCCCGGGCAGTCGCCGCGGTCCGTGCCGCGGCGCCCGCCGGGTCCGCCGTCGCGGGAATCTCCGGCGGCATGCACCGCCTCGCCGCCGCGCTTGTCGAGGACCTGCGCGACCGGGGCGTGGTCCTGCACCCGGAGCACGAGGTGCTGTCCGTCGCCCGCGGCGGAACCGAGGGTGACGGTGGCGGAGCCCGGCGTCCCTGGTCGGTGGTCGTGCGCGGCGCGGGCGCCGCGGAGCGCTCCGTGGCCGCGGACCGCGTGGTGGTCGCCACCGACGGGCCGACCGCCGTCGACCTGCTGGCGCCGCTGTCGCCGGACCTGTCCCGCCACCGTCCCGCCCGCGGGGCGGGCGTCGCGCTGGTGACCCTCGTCGTGGACCGCCCGGAACTCGACGACGCACCGCGCGGCACCGGGCTGCTGGTCGCCGCCGGGGCCCCCGGCGTCACCGCGAAGGCCCTGACGCACGCCACCGCCAAGTGGGCGTGGCTGGCCGACGAGGCCGGTCCGGGCACACACGTCCTGCGGCTGTCCTTCGGCAGGGTCTCCGAGACCGGCGCCCGGCTGGCCGACGCGCCGGACGGGGAGCTGTTCCGCGCCGCCGTCGCCGACGCCGGCACGCTGCTCGGCGTCGCGCTGGAGGAGTCGGACGTGCTCGGCTGGGACGTGGTCCGCTACGGCGGCGCCCTGCCGTTCGCCACCACCGGCCACCGGGACCGCGTTGCCGCGTTCCGGGCAGAGGTCGGCGAGCTGGAGGGGATCGACGTCGTCGGCGCCTGGCTCTCCGGCACCGGCCTGGCCGCCGTCGTCTCCGACACCCGCGACCGCCTCGGGATCAGCGCCACCTGAGACCGGCCACCACCCCCACCACCCCACGAAGAGAAAGAGGCCACGCGATGAGCGAGAACCCCTCCAACAGCCCAGTGCTTGCCGACCGCGAGCGCGAGGGCGACACGCTGCACTTCACCCTCTGGACCGTCTTCAAACGGGACTCGGACCTGGACCGCAGCGAGGGCGTGCTGGCCTTCGACGCGCTCGTCGCCGAGCTGGCCATCAGCGGCGTCACGCTGCGCGGGGCCTACGACGTGTCCGCGATGCGCAACGACGCGGACGTCATGGTCTGGCTGCACGGTCCCTCCGCCGCGGACCTGCAGGCCGCCGTGCGCAAGATCCGCCGGACCTACCTGTTCGCGGAGACGACGATCGCCTGGTCCTCGATGGGCGTGCACCGCGAGGCCGAGTTCGCGAAGGACCACTCCCCGGCGTTCGCCCGCGGCGTGGAGCCGAGCACCTGGATGACGGTCTACCCGTTCGTCCGGTCGCTGGACTGGTACCTGCTGGACCCCAAGGACCGTGGCCGGATGCTGCGGGACCACGGCATCCTGGGGCGCGACTTCCCCGAGGTCCTGGCGAACACCGTGGCCTCGTTCGCCCTCAACGACTTCGAGTGGATGATCTGCCTGGAGGCGCCTGCCCTCATCGACCTGGTCGACATGATGCGCCACCTGCGCTACACCGAGGCCCGCCAGCACGTGCGCGAGGAGATCCCCTTCTACACCGGGCGCCGCATCGGCACGGCCGAGATCGCCGAGGTCCTGCGATGAGCGCCGAGTTCACGTTCGACCCCCGCGAGGGCTACGACGCCCGGGGCCGCATGGAGCCCAAGCCGTACGACGCCGTCCTGCTCGCCTCCTTCGGCGGGCCCGAGGGCCAGGACGACGTCATCCCGTTCCTGCGCAACGTCACCCGCGGCCGGGGCATCCCCGACGAGCGCCTCGAGGAGGTCGCGACCCACTACCGCGCGAACGGCGGCGTCAGCCCGATCAACGCGCAGAACCGCGCGCTGAAGGCCGCCATGGAGGCCGAGCTGGCGGCGCGGGGGATCGACCTGCCCGTGTACTGGGGCAACCGCAACTGGGCGCCCTACGTGGCGGACACGCTGCGCGAGATCCACGCCGACGGGCACCGCCGCGTCCTGATGTTCTCCACCAGCGCGTACTCCTGCTACTCGAGCTGCCGCCAGTACCGCGAGGACCTCGGGGTCGCGCTGCGCGAGACCGGGCTGGAGGGCCGGCTCGAGGTGGACAAGGTCCGCCAGTACTTCGACCACCCCGGATTCGTGGAGCCGTTCGTCGAGGGCGTCGCGGCGGGCCTGGCCGACGTCCGGGAGCGGCTGGCCGCGGCGGGTGAGACGGACGCGAGCGTGCGCATCGTCTTCGTCACCCACTCCATCCCGACCTCCGACGCGGAGGCCGCCGGCCCGCGCGATCTGGCGGCCGAGCTGGAGACCGACGTCTATTCCGCCCAGCACCTCTCGGTGGGCCGGGCGATCCTGGCGCGGATCCCCGAGGCCGAGGGCGTCCCGTCGTCCCTGGTCTTCCAGTCCCGCTCCGGCGCCCCGCACGTGCCGTGGCTCGAGCCGGACATCAACGACGCCCTGGCCGAGTACGCCGGGTCCGGGACGCGCGGCGTCGTCGTGGTGCCGATCGGCTTCGTCAGCGACCACATGGAGGTCATCTGGGACCTGGACACCGAGGCCAAGGAGACCTGCGCCGAGCTGGGACTGACCTTCCACCGGGTGGCGACGCCGGGCACGCACCGCCGGTACGTCGAGGGCATCGTGGACCTCGTCTCCGAGCGGCTCGCCGGCCCGGACGGGCGGCCGCTGCTCGAAGGCCGGGCCTCCGAGGCGGACCTCGGCCCGTGGTTCGACGTCTGCCGCCCCAACTGCTGCGTCAAGGTCATGCGCGACGGGACGGTCAAGCCCACCATCGCGGCCGTCGACTCCGAGGTGGGGGTGCCGGCCACGTGAGCACGGCGTTCCGCGTCGGCACCCGGGGCAGCGCGCTGGCCGTCACGCAAACGACGACGGTCGCCGAGGCGCTCGCCGCCTCGGGATCGCTGCGCTACAGCATCGTCCGGGTCAAGACCGAGGGCGACGTCACGTCCGGTCCGCTCTCGCAGCTCGGCGGCACCGGCGTGTTCGCCGCCGCCCTGCGTCACGCCCTGCTGCGGGGCGAGTGCGACGTCGCCGTGCATTCGCTCAAGGACCTGCCGACCGCCCAGCCGGAGGGCCTGGTGATCGCGGCCACCCCCGCGCGCGCCGACGTCCGTGACGCGCTCTGCGCCCGCGACGGTCTCACGCTGGACGGGCTGCCCCGCGGGGCGACCGTGGGCACGGGATCGCCGCGCCGCGCCGCCCAGCTGCGGGCGGCCCGGCCGGACCTGAACGTGGTGGACATCCGCGGCAACGTCGGCACCCGCCTGGGGCGCGTGGCCGGCAAGGACCGTCCCGTGGACGACGGCGGGGTCGGGCACGGACGGGCCGGGGACCTGGACGCCGTCGTGCTGGCGGCCGCGGGGCTCCGGCGGCTGGGGCTGGCCGGGCACGTCACCGAGTACCTGGATCCGTCGGTGATGCTGCCGGCGCCGGGCCAGGGGTCGCTCGCCGTGGAGTGCCGCCCCGAGACCGCCGCGTCCGGGGACCTGGCCGCGGAACTCGCCCGGCTGGACGACGCCCCCACCCGGCTCGCCGTGACCGCCGAGCGCTCCCTGCTGGCCCGGCTGGAGGCCGGCTGCAGCGCCCCGATCGGCGCACTGGCCCGTATCGTGGACGGCGCGCTGACCCTGGAGGCGGCCGTGTGCAGCCCCGACGGTGCGCGGACGCTGCGCCTCGCGCGCACCGGCGAACCGACCGCCGACGGCGCGGCCGCACTCGGCCGGGCGCTCGCGGAGGACCTGTTGGCCGGCGGCGCCGCCGAACTGGCGGGTCTGGGCTGATCGTGGTCGCAACGGCGGCCGGCGCCGCGCTCGCGGGGAGGACGGCGGCGGTGCTGCGCGCCCCGGACCGGGCCGCCGGGATCGTCGCCGAACTCGCCGCCCGCGGCGCGTCCGCCGTCGTCTGCCCGCTGATCGACTTCGAGCTTCCCGCCGACACCGCCGAACTGGACGAGTCGCTGCGCCTGCTGCTCCAGGGGCGCTTTGCGTGGATGGCGCTCACCAGCGTCACCACCGTCCGCGCCCTCGCCCAGCGTTGCGCGGCCCTGGGGCTGGAGCTCGCCGTGCCGGACGTGACCCGCGTCGCCGTCGTGGGGGAGGCCACCCGGCGGGCCGCCGAGCAGAACGGACTGCGAGTGGACCTGGTTCCCGAGGCGGAACAGTCGGCCGAGGGCATGGTCGCGCGGTGGCCGCTGTCCGGGACGCCCGGCGCGGGGGTTCCGGGAATGGTGTTCCTGCCGCAGGCCGACCTCGCCGCGGACACCCTGAACGCCGGCCTGCTGGACCGCGGCTGGCAGACGGCGGCCGTGGTCGCCTACCGCACCGTGGACGCGCCGGCCGACCCCGACCGCCGGATCGCCGTTCCGGCGACGCCTCCGGCGGCGGCCGAGACGGTGGAACCGGCCGAGTTGGCCGCGCTGCTGGGTGGTTCCGGGGGCGGTTCCGGGACCGGCACCGGTTCCGCTGCGGCGACCCGCAGGCCCCCGCTCCACGCCGTGTTCCTCACCTCGCCCAGCATCGCCCGGCGCGTGCGGGGGCTGACGGCGGCACTGCCGTCCGGCGTCGCCCTCATCGCCATCGGGCGCCCCACCGCCGCCGAGGCGGCCAGGCTCGGGCTGCCGGTCGCCGCCACGGCGGCCGACCCGTCCCCGTCCGGGCTCTGCGATGCCTGGGAACGGGTCCTGGCGACCTCCGGCGGCATCGTCCCGGCCGCCCCGTCCGCGGCCGGCCCACCGCCACCGTCCGCAGCAACCCATCCCGCACCGATCCCGAAGGAACCCACGTGAGCTTTCCGAACCACCGGCCGCGCAGGCTGCGCACCACCCCCGCGATGCGACGCATGGTCGCCGAGACGCGGGTCGCCGCGGACCAGCTGATCCTCCCCGCCTTCGTGCGCGAGGGACTGAGCGAACCGCACCCCATCTCCTCGATGCCCGGGGTCGTCCAGCACACCCCGGACACGCTGAAGCGCGCCGCCGCCGAGGCCGTCGAGGCGGGGCTGGGGGGCATCATGCTCTTCGGGATCCCCGCCGAGCGCGACGCCACCGGCAGCGCGGGGATCGACCCCGACGGCGTGCTGAACCGCGCCCTGCGCGACGTCCGCGCGGAGGTCGGCGACGACCTGGTGGTCATGGGCGACGTGTGCCTGGACGAGTTCACGGACCACGGACACTGCGGCGTCCTGGACGGGGCGGGCCGCGTGGACAACGACGCCACCCTGGAGCTCTACGCGCAGATGGCGGTCGCTCAGGCGGAGGCCGGCGCCCACATGCTCGGACCCTCCGGGATGATGGACGGTCAGGTCGCCGTCATCCGGCAGGCGCTCGACGCGGCCGGGCACACCGACACCGCCGTGATCGCCTACGCCGCGAAGTACGCCTCCGCGTTCTACGGGCCGTTCCGGGAGGCCGTGGACTCGCAGCTGACCGGCGACCGCCGCACCTACCAGATGGACGCGGCGAACCGACGCGAGGCCATCCTGGAGGTCGAACTGGACCTCGAGGAGGGGGCCGACATGGTGATGGTCAAGCCGGCCATGAGCTACCTCGACGTCCTCGCGGACGTGGCGGCCATGTCGCCGGTCCCCGTGTCGGCCTACCAGATCTCGGGGGAGTACGCGATGATCGAGGCCGCCGCCGCGAACGGCTGGATCGACCGCCGCGCCGCCATCACCGAATCCGTCCTCGGCATCCGGCGCGCCGGGGCCGACACCGTCCTCACCTATTGGGCCGCCGAACTCGCCGGCTGGCTGAAAGAAGGAAAGTAGACCATGACCTCCTCCGACGAACTCTTCGAGCGCGCACGCCACCTGATGCCGGGCGGGGTGAACTCCCCGGTCCGGGCCTTCGGCTCGGTTGGCGGCACCCCGCGCTTCATGGTCGACGCCCACGGACCCCACCTCACCGACGCCGACGGCGTGCGCTACGTGGACCTGGTCTGCTCCTGGGGGCCGGCGCTGCTGGGCCACTCCCATCCGGCCGTGATCGCCGCCGTGCACGAGGCGGTCGACCACGGGCTCTCCTTCGGCGCGTCCACCCCGGCCGAGGGACGCCTCGCCGAGCTGGTCATGCAGCGGGTGCCGGGCGTCGAACGGATCCGCATGGTCTCCACCGGCACGGAGGCGACGATGACCGCGGTCCGCCTGGCCCGCGGTTTCACCGGACGCGACCTGATCGTGAAGTTCGCCGGCTGCTACCACGGACACCTCGACGGGCTGCTCGCGGCGGCCGGTTCCGGGCTCGCGACCCTGGCGCTCCCGGGCTCCGCCGGCGTCACGGCCGCGACCGCCGCGGAGACCCTGGTCCTGCCCTACAACGACGAGGCGGCCCTCGAGGCGGCCTTCGCCGAACACGGCGACCGGATCGCGGCCGTCATCACCGAGGCCGCGCCGGCCAACATGGGCGTCGTGGCGCCCGCGGACGGATTCAACGCCTTCCTCTCGCGGACGACGACGGCGCACGGGGCCCTGCTGATCCTGGACGAGGTGCTCACCGGATTCCGCACGGGACCGGGCGGCTACTGGGGCCTGACCGGAGCCCGCGAGGGCTGGACCCCCGACCTGTTCACCTTCGGAAAGGTCATCGGCGGAGGGCTGCCGACCGCGGCGCTCGGGGGCCGCGCCGAGGTCATGGAGTACCTGGCGCCGACCGGGCCGGTCTACCAGGCCGGGACGCTCTCCGGGAACCCGGTGGCCATGGCCGCCGGCGTGGCCACCCTGACGCATGCCACGGACGACGTCTACGCCCACATCGACGCCGCCAGCCTGGCGCTGCAGGACGCCGTCGCGTCGTCCCTGGATTCCGCCGGCGTCGACCACTCGATCCAGCGCGCGGGCAACCTGTTCTCCGTGGCCTTCGGGACCTCCAGGGGCGGGGTGCGCAACTACGCCGACGCCCAGGCGCAGGAGGCGTACCGCTACGCCCCGTTCTTCCACTCCATGCTGGAGTCCGGGATCTACCTGCCGCCGAGCGTCTTCGAGGCCTGGTTCCTCTCCGCGGCGCACGACGACGAGGCCATGAACCGGATCATCGACGCGTTGCCGGCGGCCGCGAGCGCCGCGGCGGCGGCCCGTCCCGCGTAGCCCCGGACCCGCCACGCGGAACGGCCCGGAACCAGTCGGTTCCGGGCCGTTCTCCGTCGGCGTGGCGATCCGGCGGGCGCCGGTGCGGCGGTTCCCCGCGCGCCGGTGCGGACCGCCGGTCCGCCTAGAAGGCGGGGATGACGTCGCCGTCGGGCCAGGTCTCCTCGATGTATGCGGCGACCTCGTCGCTGTGCAGGAGCTCGTCCAGCTTGGTGATGGCGGCGGTGTCCTCGCCGGCCCGCCACGCGAGGAAGTTCGCGTACGGGTTGTTCTCCACCGACTCGACCGCGAGGGCGTCCTTGCTGCTGAGGCCGGCCTGCAGGATGAAGTTGCCGTTGATCATCGCGATGGCCACGGACGGGTCGTTCTTGAAGACCTGCACGGTCTGCTCCGGCTGGACCTCCTCGAGGTCGAGCTGCTTGATGTTCTGCTCGTCCGTGAGCGTCAGCGCCGTGGACTCGTCGGTGATGTTCGCCAGCAGTCCGGCGGACTCGAGGACCTTGAGCGCGCGGAGCTGGTTCGCCGGATCGTTCGTCAGCACCACCTTGGAGCCGTTGGGCACGTCCTCGGCGGAGTCGTGCTGGGCGGAGAACGCGGCGAACGGCTCGATGTGGACGCCCTCGCCGTGCTCGAACTCGTAGCCCTTGGTCTCGACCTGGTCCTCGAACCACGGCAAGTGCTGGTAGTAGTTGGCGTCGAGACTGCCCTCGTCGAGGGCGGTGTTCGGGGTCTGGTAGTCCTCGATCTCGGTGATGTCGAGGTCGATGCCGGCCTCCTGGGCCAGCTCGGTGTCGACGAACTCGAGGATCCGGGCGTGCGGGACGGGGCTGGCGCCGACCTTCACGACGGTCGGGTTCGCGGGATCGAGGGTGGCGTCCGCGCTGGGGGTCGTGGAAGCACCCCCGCCGCAGGCCGTCAACGCGAAGAGGGTGGCGGCGCCGGTGAGGGCGAAGGCGAATTGCTGACGCATGGGCTGCGTTCCTTACTGTGTGGCCGGGCCGTGGGCGACGGCGGTCGGCGTCTTTCGCAGCTGGCGGCTACCGGCTGCGTTCCTCCGAAGGGACGGCGGAAGTCTGGGCGTGGCGGGGGGCCTAGCGGTGGTCCACCCGGCGGATGACGAGGTCGCCGACGATCTGGATGAGCTGGACGAGGACGACCATCAGGACGAGCGTGACGACCATGACCGTGGTGTCGAAGCGCTGGAAGCCGTAGCTGTACGCGAGCTTGCCCAGGCCGCCGCCGCCGATCAGGCCGGCCATGGCGGAGTAGCCGACGAGCGTGACCATGGTGGTGGTCAGCGCCGCGACGAGTCCCGGCAGGGCCTCGGGCAGCATCACCTTGCGGATGATCTGGAGCCGGGTCGACCCCATGACCATGGCGGCGTCGATCTTCCCGGAGTCGACCTCGCGCAGCGACGTCTCGACCAGGCGGGCGAAGAACGGCACGGTGCCGATGGTGAGCGCGACCGACGCCGAGATGGGACCCAGCGACGTGCCGGTGATCAGCACGGCGAGCGGGATCAGCGACACCATGAGGATCGCGTACGGGATGGACCGGATGATGTTCACGATGACCCCGGAGAGGATCCCGTTCAGCCAGCGCACCGGGGTGAGCCCGCCCGGGGCACTCGTGTGCAGCACGATGCCGAGCGGCAGGCCGACCAGGACGACGAAGAGGCCGGAGATGCCCACCATCTGCAGCGTCTCGAGGATCGCCTCGGGCATGGCCTTGGTGATGCCGGGGTTGGTCGAGAGTTCGTTGATGAAATCCAAGGCCTAGGCCTCCTTCGCGGCCACGGCGATGCCGCTGGCCTTGAGGTGGTCGGTGATCGCGGCCGTGTCGGCTCCGGCCGGCAGGTGGATCCGCAGGTGCGCGAACTGCTCGCCGCCCAGGGACTCCACCGAGCCGGCGAGGACGTTCACGTCGGTGTCGAAGCGCCGGGCGATGCCGGAGATCACCGGCTCCACGGCGTGTTCGCCGGAGTACAGCAACTCCAGCACCGTGCCCGCGGGAAGGTCCTCCGGCACTTCTCCGGGCAGGGGGAGCAGCGCCCCGGAGAGGCGGCCCCCGAGCCGCCCGACGACCTCGGCCAGCGAGCCGTGCTCGACGATCTTGCCGGCCTCCAGGAGCGAGACGGAGTCGCAGGCGCGCTTCACGACGTGCATCTCGTGCGTGATGATCAGGACGGTGAGCTGCAGGCGGTCCCGGAGGTCCTTGATCAGGGCGAGGATCTCGTCCGTCGTCTGGGGGTCCAGCGCGGACGTCGGCTCGTCGCAGAGGAGGACGTCGGGATCGGTGGCCAGCGCGCGGGCGATGCCGACGCGCTGCCGCTGGCCCCCGGAGAGCTGCGCGGGATACGCGTCCGCGAACCGGTCCAGCCCGACCAGCTGGAGCAGCTCGGCGACCCGCTCGGCGACGCGCTTCCTGGGTGTCCCGACGAGCTCGAGCGGGAAGGCGACGTTCTGCGCCGTCGTCCGGGAATCCAGGAGGTTCGCGTGCTGGAAGACCATGCCGATCCGGCGCCGCGCGGCCAGCAGGTCGCGGTCGCTGACGTTCGCCAGCTCCTGTCCGGCGATGGCCACCGACCCGGAGGTCGGCCGGTCCAGCAGCGTCAGGCAGCGGACCAGGGTCGATTTGCCGGCCCCCGAGTGGCCGATGATGCCGTGGACGGAACCCTTGGGAACGCTCAGGGTCACCCCGTCCAGGGCGACGACGTCGCGCTCGCCTTGGCGGTAGACCTTGCGCAGGTCGGTGACAGTGATCAAAAGTACCTCGATGACGGGGCGGAAAACCTTACCCCATATTGAATCACCGTCGAATAATCGCATGCGAATCGTCGTCACATACGCACCTGTGGCCCGTCGCGGACGAGGAAACCGGGGAAACGTCGAATAAAGTCACCCAAACGCCTCCTGCGGCGGAACAACCGGACGGCGAGTCCCGGTCACAGGCGCCGCGGTGTTGCGCGGGACACGTGTGCCGTCCGGCACACGGGCCGCCCGGTCGCCCGCCGGTCGCCGCCGGGACTCAGGCGCGCAGCGGCCAGGAGCCGTCGACCACGGCCGCCGGATCCTTGCGGCGGAAGTACTCCTGCAGGCCGGCGGCCTGCTCCGCGGCCCAACCGACCTGCGCGCCGTGCAGCTGGATCGGGTCCACCAGGAGCTGCGCGCCGTACCTGGTGACCTGCGCCTGCGCGACCGCGACGGTCGCCGCGGCGTCGGCGACGGACGTGTGGGCGTTTTCCAGCGGGATCCGGTAGAACTCGCACATCGCGCTCAGCGTGCGCTTGCCCCGGCGGTACTTGTCCACCTGCTTGTCGATCACGTACGGGTCGATCACCGGCGCGGGATGGATGGGGTCCACGCCGTGGCGCTCGCATTCGCGGGCGAGAACCGTGAAGTCGTAGCTGGCGTTGAAGGCCAGCACGGGCATCGTCTGGAACAGGTCGCGCAGGTGCGCGGCGATCTCGGCGGTCGCGGTGGCGGCGTCCATGCCCTCGGCGACCGCCCGCTCCGTGGTCACGCCGTGGACGGCGGCGGCCTCGTCCGGGATGGGCACCCCGGGGTTCACCAGCCATTCGCGGTGGTTGACGATCTCCTGACGGCCGTTGACGACGACCACGGAGGCGGTGACGATGCGCGCCTCCTGGGGGTCGCGGCCGGTGGTCTCGAGATCGAACGCTGCCCGGGGGAGTTCATGCCAGTTGCTCATGCCGTCAACGCTACCGTCCGGCACCGACACGTTGGCGCACACCCCGCCGACCGTGGACAATGCCCGCGCGCCGGCCTCTAGGCTGGAGCCCATGCGCAACGACTACGCCGATGCCGTCCTGCGGGTGGCGAGCCTCGTCGGCCCGGGAAGCGTCCTGAGCTATGGCGACGTCGCGGAACTGCTCGACGCCGGCGGTCCGCGCCAGGTCGGTGCGGCGATGTCGCGCTCCGGCGTGGCCGGTGGACGCGGCGCGGACGGCGGGCCCGGCTCCGGCGTCGTCCCCTGGTGGCGCGTGATCCGGGCCAACGGAACCCTGCCGGACCCGTTGGCCGCGGAGGCCCAGGAGCACTGGGCCGCCGAGGCGACCCCGCTGCGGGGCGGCCGCGTCGACATGGCGCGCGCCCGCTGGCGTCCCACGGAGCGGGACTTCGCGGAGATCGATGCCCTCGCCGAGGGACTCTCGCACAGCGCCGCGCCAAAGCGTGGGACACCGATGGTTTGATGGGAAGCGTGACACCACCGGTCCCAGCCCCCGCCACCCGTCCCCCCGGCGACACCCCCGCGCCGTGCGCCCCGTCCGCGTCCCGCGAGCCCACACCGCAGCAGGACCGCGTGGCAGGCCTCGCCGCGGGCCATGGCCCGGTCCTGGTCCTCGGCGCACCGGGAACCGGCAAGACGACGGCGCTGCTCGCCGCCGTCGTGCGTCGGCTCGAGGGTGGCCTGCCGCCGGAGTCGCTGCTCGTCGTCGCCCCGTCCCGCGCCGCGGCCGCCGGCCTGCGCGACGCGCTGTCCGCCGGGACGGACAAGACCTTCTCCGAACCGGCGGTGCGGACCTGGGCGGCCTACGCCTTCGACCTCATCCGCCGCGCCCGCCTGCAGGGCTACCTGCCCTCCGTGGAGCGCCCGCCGCGGCTGCTGTCCGGTCCCGAGCAGGACACGCTGATCGGCCAGCTCCTGGCGGGCCACGGTGAGGGGCTCACCAGGGGCCCGGACTGGCCCGAGTCGCTGGGCGAGGCCATCGGCACCCGGGGATTCCGCAAGGAGATCCGCGAGCTGTTCGACCGGCTCTCCGAGCACGGGCTGGAGGCGGGGGACCTGCAGGACCTCGGCCGGAGCTGCCGGAAGCCCGAGTGGACGGCGGCGGCCACGCTCTACCAGGAGTACCGCGACCTGCTGGACCTCGGCAGCGCGGAGGCCTTCGACCCGGCGGGCCTCATCACCGCGGCCGCGGACCTGCTGCAGGCCCATCCGCGGCTGCTGGCGGAGGAACGCGACCGACTGCGCCTCGTGGCGGTCGACGACCTGCAGGAGGCCAACCCGGCCCAGCACCGGCTGCTCGCGGCCCTGTGCGCGGACGCGGACCTGCTGGCGTTCGCCGCGCCGGACAACGTGGTCCAGGGGTTCCGCGGGGCCCGGCCGGACCTGCTGGCGCGCTTCGACGCGCTCTACGGTTCGGCGGCCCGCCCGCCGCTGGTCATCGAGCTCACCGGATCCCTGCGCATGCCCCGGGACGTCGCACGCGCCTGGGGACGCGTGGCCCGGCGCATCCCGGTGGCCGCGGGCGGCGCGGGGCGCCGACTCGCGGAGACGGACGACGCCGGTCCCGCCGGGAGGGTCGAGGCGCACCTCGTCGACTCGCCCGTCCACGAGATGCGCCTGCTGACGCAGCGGATCCTCGAGGAACACCTCATGTCCGGGCGGCCGCTGGAACGCATCGGCGTCATCGTCAGGAACGGCGGGCAGGTGCGCGCCGTGGCCCGGCACCTCGGCAACCAGGGCATCCCGGTCTCCGTGCCCCCGGCGGATATCCCGCTGCGCGAGGAACCGGCCGTGCGGCCGCTGCTCGAGCTGCTGCGGATCGGCCTCGCCGAGGTCGCGGGGGAGGGCCCGGCCGTGGACGCGGCGACCGTGGAGGGGCTTCTGGGATCGCGCTACGGGCTGTCGACGGCGCTGGACGTGCGCCGCCTGCGCCAGGCGCTCCGCCGGGAGGAGCGCGTCGCGGGCGGTCAGCGGGGCAGCGGCGAGTTGCTGGCGCAGATGTTCTCGGACCTGCCCCTGCTCGAGGCGCTCGGGCGGGAGGCGGGCGGCGCGCGACGCCTGGGGAGGATGCTGCTGGCCCTGCGTGCGGAACTGGCACGGCCGGAGGCGAACGCCGAGACCGCGCTCTGGGCCCTGTGGGAGGCCTCGGGGATGGCCGCCAGGTGGGGCGACGCCGCGGTGGCGGGCGGCAGTTCCGGGAGCCGCGCCGACGCCGACCTCGACGCCGCGCTGGCCCTCTTCCAGGCCGCCGAGCGGTTCGTCGACCAGCTGCCCGGATCGACGGTCTCCCAGTTCGTGGACCACGTCCTCGGCCAGGAGCTGCCCATGGACTCGCTCGCCGGCCGCGGCGGCAGCGGCCCGGCCGTCGAGGTCGTGACCCCCGCGTCGGCGGCCGGCCGGGAATGGGACCTGGTCCTGGTGCCGGGCCTGCAGGAGGGGATCTGGCCCAACACGCGCCTGCGCGGCGAGTTGCTGGGCAGCGGGGCCCTGTCCGACGTCGTGGAGAACGGCCCGTCGGCCCTCGCCCAGCGGGATCCGGCCTCGAGGCTGCGCGCGACGCGCGCCGACGAGCTGCGCACCTTCGCGACGGCGTGTTCCCGCGCCCGCGACACGCTCGTGTGCATCGGGGTCGCGTCCGAGGACCTGCAACCCTCGCAGTTCCTGGACCTGGTGCAGCCGTGGACCGATCCGGAGCGCCCGCGCCCGCTGACCGACGTCCCGCGACCGCGCACCCTCGCCTCCCTGGTGGCGACGCTGCGCCAGAACCTGGAGGGTGGCGCGCAGGACGCGGTCCGCGCCGATGCGGCGGCCGTCCTCGCGCGCCTCGCCGCGAGCCCGCGAACCGTCCGTGGCGCCGCGCCCGAGAGCTGGTGGGGACTGCTCCCGTCCACCTCGGAGGCTCCGGTCGCACCCGACGGGCACCCCGTGCGCGTGTCCCCGTCCCGCGTGGAGGCCGCGCTGGAGTCGCCCCTGAACTGGTTCGTGCAGGCCGCCGGCGGAGAGGCCGCGACGGACTTCGCCCGCAGCCTCGGCACCCTCGTCCACGCGATCGCCGAGGAACTCCCGGACGCGACGGGCGAGCGCTACGCGGCGGAGCTGGAACGCCGCTGGCCCGAACTGGACCTGCCCGCAAACTGGGAGACGGCCCGCGACCGCGAACGCGCCGAGACGATGTTGCGCAAGCTGGCCCAGTACGGCATCCTCATGCGGCAGGAGGGGCGGAGCCTTGTCGGCCGCGAGGTGGACTTCGACGTCGAGGTCGCCGGCGGCGGGGTCTCCGCGCGGCTGCGCGGCGTGATCGACCGCGTGGAGGTCGACGCCGCGGGCCGTCCGTACGTGGTGGACCTCAAGACCGGCAAGTCCCAGCCCGCCGTCAAGGAGGTCGACCGCAACGCCCAGCTGGGCAGCTACCAGGCCGCCGTGCTGGCCGGCGCACTCGGCGACTCGCTGCCCGGGCGCCCCGGCGGCGCGGCGCTGGTCCAGCTCGGGACCGCCGCCAAGTCCCCGCGGGAGCAGGCCCAGCCGGCGGTCGAGGACGAGGACTGGGCGACGCCGATGGTCCTGGAGGCCGCCGGCCTCATGGGCGCCGCGGACTTCCTGGCCCGGCACGACCCCACCAGGGGCGGGCGGTCCGGCACGTCGTGCCGGCTGCCGTCCGTCTGTCCGCTCTGCAGCGAAGGAAGGCAGGTGACCGAACCGTGAGCGACACACCGTCCCTGGGTTCCCACGACGCGGTGCTGGTGGCCGACCACGAGCCCCGGCGCATCCTGGACCCCGAGGAGCTGGCCGAGTTGCTCGGCCAGCACCGTCCCACCCCGGAGCAGTCCCGCATCATCAGCTCCCCGCTCGAACCGATGCTCGTCATCGCCGGCGCGGGATCCGGCAAGACGGCCACGATGGCCGACCGCGTGGTGTGGCTGGTGGCCAACGGCCACGTGCGGCCGGAGCAGATCCTCGGCGTCACCTTCACGCGCAAGGCCGCGGGCGAACTGGCCCAGCGGATCCGCCAGCAGCTCGCGACCCTCGCGGCCAGCGGCCTGCTCCCCGCGGCCGAGGACGACGCGCCGCTGGAGCCGAGCGTCTCCACGTACCATTCCTACGCCAACACCCTGGTGCAGGACCACGGGCTCCGCATCGGCGTCGAAAGCGACACGGTGCTGCTCGGCAGCGCCCAGGCGTGGCAACTGGCCTCGACCGTCGTGGAGCAGTACGACGGCGCGCACGACCACCTCGTGGCCTCCAAGTCCACCCTGGTCGACGCCGTCGTCACCTTCGCGGGGGAGTGCGCGGAGCACCTCGTGGACCACGGCGAGGCCCGCGGCCGTCTGGACGCGCTGGTCGAGCGTCTCGCGGCACTGCCCTACCGGGAAGGCAAGACCACCCCGCCCGCGCAGAAGGCCGTCGAGCTGTTGAACAGGCTGCGCACCCGGGCCACCGTCGCCGAGCTGGCCGCGCGCTACGCGGAGGCCAAGCGCCTGCGCGGCGTGCTGGACTACGGGGACCTCGTCGCGCTGGCCGCGCGGATCGCGCGCACCGTTCCCGCGGCGGGCGCCGCCGAGCGCGAGCGCTTCAAGGTGGTGCTCCTCGACGAGTTCCAGGACACCTCGCACGCGCAAATGGTCCTCTTCTCCAGCCTCTTCGGCGGCGGGCACGCCGTGACCGCGGTCGGGGACCCCAACCAGTCCATCTACGGCTTCCGGGGAGCGTCCGCGGGGCAGCTGTTCCGGTTCCCGCAGGAGTTCCCGGCCGAGGGCCCGGACGGCGCGGTCCCGGCGCCGGTCGCGTTCCTGACGACCGCGTGGCGCAACTCGGTGAACGTACTGGAGGCGGCGAACGCCGTCTCCGCGGCCCTGAACCGGGTCGACCCCAACCGCGGCGCCGGGCGGATCGCCGTCCCGCCGCTGGTGCCGAGCCCGTTCGCCGGGACCGGCCGGGTGGAGCTGAGCCGCCACGACACCAGCGCCGCCGAGGCCACCCATCTGGCGGGCCTCCTCCTCGCGGAGCACCACGACTTCCGCGCGCGGCACGGCCGCGCCCCCACCATGGCCGTGCTGTGCCGGACGCGCGGACAGCTGGGCGGCATCGCGGAGGCCCTGATGGAACGGGGCATCCCCTACGAGATCGTCGGGCTTGGCGGGCTGCTCGGCATGCCGGAGATCACCGACCTCGTGGCGACGTTGCGCGTGCTCGTGGACCCGGCGCGCTCGGACGCCCTGCTGCGGCTGCTCGCCGGCGCCCGGTGGCGGCTGGGGCCGGCGGATCTCCTGGCGTTCTCCGACTGGTCGCGCTTCCTCGCCCGTCGCCGGGAGGCGGCCATCCGCGAGCGCCGGCCGCTGGACGTGGACTCGGACGACAACGGACCCTCGGAGGGCCGCGCGGAGGCGCGCTCGGAACTGTCCGAGGCGGCCAGCCTGGTCGAGGCGCTGGACTGGCTGCCGCGGCCCGGCTGGACCAGCGCGGACGGCCGCTCGCTCTCGGCGGAGGCGCTGGACCGCCTCTCGCGGCTCCAGTCCGAGGTGCGGCGCCTGCGCGCCTTCGTCGACGACGACCTGCCGACCCTGCTCCACGAGGTCGAGCGCGCCCTGCTGCTCGACATCGAAGTCGCCGCGAAGCCCGGCGTGGGGATCCACGCGGCGCGGCGCCATCTGGACGCGTTCCTCGACGTCGCGGCCGGCTACTCGGACTCCTCGCTGCGCACGGACCTGCCCGGCTTCCTGGCGTGGCTCGACGCGGCCGCGGCCAAGGAGGGCGGCCTGGAGGTCGTGCAGCAGGAGGCCACAGACGAGGCCGTCCAACTGCTCACGATCCACGCGTCCAAGGGCCTGGAATGGGACGTCGTGGCCGTGACGGGGCTGAACGACGGCGTGTTCCCCACCGCCCGCGACTCGCGCTGGACGTCGGGCGACAGCGCCCTGCCCTGGTTCCTGCGCGGAGACCGGCACGACCTTCCCCAGTGGGACACCGACCAGCCGAGCCTGTTCGAGGCCCTTGAGGCCGAGCAGGACTTCCGCGCCCGGGTCATCGGACACGGGGAGGCCGAGGAGCGCCGCCTGGCCTACGTGGCGCTGACACGTGCCAAGGACCTGCTGCTGTGCTCGGCGACCGTGTGGACCGGGACGCGCTCCAAGCCCACCGCGCCCTCGCTGTTCCTCAATGACCTCCTGCCCCTCGCCGACGGCCCCACGCCCTCCGCGGGCGTGACGGTGTGGAGCGACGAGGAGTCCGCGCCCGACGAGAACCCCTACCGCGAGGAACCCGTCGAGGCGGTGTGGCCCTATGACCCCCTCGAGGGGCCGGTCCGGGTCCGCGGCGGCGTGGAGGAACGGCGCCCCCGCGGACGCCGGCAAGGGCTCGAGGCTGCGGCGGCGGCGGTGCGTGCGGCCCTGGACCGGGCGGAACCCGCGCCGGACTCCCCGGGTCCCGGGGATCCGGCGGCGGGCGGCCGCGACGCGTCCGGCGGTCCACGGCCGGCGACGCCCGCCGGCCGGGCGTGGGACCGCGAGGCGTCGCTGCTGCTGGCCCGGCATGAGCGCGAGGCCGACGGGGTGCGCCCGCCGGAAACGCCGCGGCACGTGCGTGCCTCGCTGTTCGTCGAACTGGCCACCGACCCGGATGCGGTCCTGCGGCAACTGCGCCGTCCCGTGCCGCGGCGTCCCGGCGTCGCGGCGCGCAAGGGCACCGCGTTCCACGCCTGGGTCGAGGAGCACTACGGGACCACCGGCATGCTCGACCTCGGCGAATTCCCCGGTGCCGCGGACGCCTATGTCGAGGACCGCTACGGCCTCGAGGAGATGAAGGCGGCGTTCCTCGCCTCGGAGTGGGCGGACCGGCAGCCGGCGTTCGTCGAGGTCCCCCTCGAGACGCGCGTCGGACCGGTCGGCGTGCGCGGCCGGATCGACGCCGTGTTCCGCGAGGAAGGGGCCGGCGGCGAACCGTCGTGGATCCTGGTCGACTGGAAGACCGGGCGGGTCCCGGCGGGCCGGGAGCTCGCGGTGAAGTCGCTCCAGCTGGCCGTCTACCGGTTGGGCTGGGCGCGGCTGCACGGGATCGATCCGTCGAGCGTCAAGGCGGCGTTCTACTACGTGGGCGAGGGGCGAACGATCCGACCGCACGATCTCGCGGATGAGGCGGAGCTGGTCCGCCTCATCACCGCGGCGCTTGCCCCCGCGGGGGACTAGAGGCGCGCCGGAGCGGACTACCCGTCCCGGTCCTTGGGCTCCACCACGACGACGGGGATGGCGGAGGTGGGCAGCTCGGAGGGGGCGGGGGAGACCGGCAGGTGCACGACGTCCCCGTCCCGGACGGGTCGGACGGCAGCGGTCCCGGGCTCCGTGATGACGGCGTCGTCCTCGGGTGCGGAACCGTCCCCGGGGTCGGGACCGTCCTCCGGCCCGGCCTCGTCCGCCGGCGCGGTGCCGCCCGCGGTGTCGGCATCGGGGCCGGTGTCGGCCCGGCCGTGCGGGTGCCCGGACCCGGCCGGGGCGCCCTCCGCGCCGGGATGCCGCTCCTCGCCTGGATGCCCGTCGGCGTGCCCGGGCCCGCCGCCGCGCACCGGATCGCCGCCTTCCCCGCGGTCGTCGGAGTCGAGCCGGTCGTCGGACTCGAAGCCTCCCGATGCGGCGTCGCGTCCGGATCCCGGCGCACCCGGCGTTGCCGCGTGGGCGCTGCCGATCCAGGCGACATTGTCGGGATTCCCCGTGCCGGTGTCCGGGGCCCCGTCGCCGGGCGCATGCGTGGGCTCGACGATGCTGATCGGCTGCCCGCCGTACTCGGCGATGTCCTCGTCCAGGTCGCGCAGCATCTGCTCGGCCTCGGCGATGCGCTCGGGGTCCTGGGCGGCGATGCCCTTGGCGAGCCACTGGGCCAGCGCGAACTCGGCGGCCAGCGCCGCGCGGCGCATCAGGTGCGGGTCGGAGCGCTTGCCGCGCACCGCGACGTAGGCCTCCAGGACGCTGTCCGCGAAAGACTGCTCGTGGGCGGCGGCGAGCCACGCGAGGTCGTCGGCCGGATCGCCGATCCGCAGATCGGTCCAGCCGGTGACCGCCGTGATCTTGCCGTCCTCGAGCAGCAGGTTCTCCTCGTGGAGGTCGCCGTGGACCACCGTGGGGTTGAACCGCCACAGCGCCGCGTCCTCCAGCGCGTGTTCCCACCGTAGGAGCAGCCGCGCGGGGATGCGGCCCGTCGTCGCGGCCTGGTCGAGCTCGTTGAGGCGGCGCTGGCGGAACTCGTTGGCCGTGTAGCTGGGCAGGTCGGCACGGTCCACCACGTCCTCCGGCAGGCCGTGGATCGCGGCGATCGTCCGGCCGATGTCCTCCGCGGTCCGTCCGCCGGAGGCGATCAGCTCGTCGAGATCCAGCACCGAGCCCGGCAGGTGGTTGTACACGAACGTGCGGAGCGAACCCTGGCGCACGGTGCCGGCCACCGAGGGCAGCCGGAAGGGAAGGTCGGCGCGGATGCCGGGCGTGAAGGACCGCAGGGCCGTGAGTTCCGTCTCCAAGCGCATGCTCGCCTCGGCGTGCCGGGGGGAGCGGACGCGCCAGCGGTTCCGCTGCCCGTCGACGATCACGGCGGCGTCGAAGTCGTCGGCGTCGTCGGGGATGCCGGCGACGCCGACCGGCGTCAATCCGGGCACCGCGGCCGTGGCGATGGCGGCGAGTTCCATGGGAGAGCGTTTCACGCCTTCCACCGTATGCGCAGCGACGGCCCGGCGGGGGGTTCGGGCGGCGGCGAGTCGCGGGAAGGCTCCGGCGTCCACAGCGAACGGCCGCCGGTGTGCGTCCGGTGCCGGGGTGAAAGTACCGTAGGAGGCATGACTTTCCGCCAGCCTGCCCCCGCGACCTCCGTCCTCGGCCCCGGGCGGGACGCCGACGGGGTCTCCGCGGATCCGTTCCCGCTCCTCGCCGACCTGCCGCTGGCCCGCGGCGCGGTGGATCGCGGCTGCGAGCGCCGCGCCGACGAGGCCTGGCTGCCCGGGCTCCTGGAGAGCCCCGCGACGCGCGCCCTGGTCCTCGTGGGGGGCCGCGCCCCCGTGGTGGACGGCGCGCTGGCGCTGACGGGCCCCGCGGAGCTGCCCCCGGCGGAGAACCTCGTCTACCTCGGCCGTGTGGACGGCACCGAGGTGGTCCTCGCCGACCTCGCCGAGGTACCGGGGGGCTTCGCCGAGGGGGTGGACTGGCTGGGCCTGCGCGATGTCGCCGCCGGGCTGTCGGCGCGCGACGCGGGCCTGTTCGTGGAGGCCGTCGCGATCGCGAACTGGCACGCGACCCACCGGCACTGCCCGCGCTGCGGCGCAGCCACCGAGACCGTCCAGAGCGGTTGGGTCCGGCGCTGCCCGGCGGACGGGTCGCTGCACTTCCCCCGGACGGACCCGGCGATCATCGTGGCCATCACCGACGCGCAGGACCGTCTCCTCCTGGGCGCCAACGCCCAGTGGGGCGGCAGCCGCTTCTCCACCCTCGCCGGGTTCGTGGAGCCGGGGGAGTCGCTGGAGGCCGCCGTGGTGCGCGAGGTCGCCGAGGAGTCCGGCGTCGCGGTCCACTCGCCGCGCTACGCGGGATCCCAGCCGTGGCCCTTCCCGGCCTCCCTCATGCTCGGTTTCACGGCCGTGGCCGACGCGACGGACACCGTTCCCGACGGCCACGAAATCGTCGACCTGCGCTGGTTCACCCGGGACCAGCTGGCCAGGGAGGTGCGCGACGGGACCATCACCGTTCCGGCGGGCGTCTCGATCGCCCGCGCCCTCGTGGAACAGTGGTACGGCGCGCCCCTGCCCGAGCCCCGGCAGTTGGAGAACTAGGCACGTGACCACACTGGAAGAGAAGATCCTCGGCGGACTGGACGACGAGCAGCGCGAGGTGGCCACCAGCCTTAACGGGCCGCTCTGCGTGCTCGCGGGCGCCGGCACGGGCAAGACCCGCGCCATCACCCACCGCATCGCGTACGGCGTCCACACCGGCGTCTACAAGCCCAACCAGGTCCTGGCCGTCACCTTCACCGCGCGGGCCGCCGGCGAGATGCGCACCCGGCTCCGGGACCTCGAGGCCGGCGGCGTCCAGGCCCGGACGTTCCACGCGGCCGCGCTCCGGCAGCTGCAGTACTTCTGGCCGCAGTCCATCGGGGGCCAGCTCCCCGCGATCGTGGACCACAAGGCGCAACTGGTCGCGGAGGCCGCCCGCCGCCTGCGGATCGGCACGGACCGGGCGTCGATCCGCGACCTCGCGGCGGAAATCGAGTGGGCGAAGGTCTCCATGCACACGCCGGAGGGGTACATGGCCGCGGCCGTGGGGCGCTCCGCTCCGGCCGGGCTGGACCACACGACCGTGTCGCGGCTCTTCCAGTCCTACGAGGACGTCAAGACCGACCGGCACATGATCGACTTCGAGGACGTCCTGCTGCTGACCGTCGGTGTCCTCGACGAGGACCCCAAGGTCGGGGCCGCCGTGCGCGAGCAGTACCGGCACTTCGTCGTCGACGAGTACCAGGACGTCTCGCCGCTCCAGCAGCGGCTGCTCGACCTCTGGTTGGGAGGGCGCGACGAGCTGTGTGTCGTCGGCGACTCGAGCCAGACCATCTACTCCTTCACCGGCGCCACGCCGGCACACCTGCTCGGCTTCACGAAGCGCTATCCGGGCGCGCCGGTCGTGAAGCTCGTCCGCGACTACCGTTCCACGCCCCAGGTCGTGCACCTCGCGAACCGCCTGCTGGCCGCGCGGCGGCCCGAGCCGGGCGTGGCCGGGCAGGACGCGCAGTGGCCCGCGCCCCTGGAGCTCCTCGCGCAGCGGGAGACCGGACCGGATCCCGAGTTCACCGAATGCAGCGATGACGAGGCGGAAGCCGCGCACGTCGCCCAACGGATCCGCGCCCTGATGGACGGCGGCGTCGCGGCGGCGCAGATCGCGGTGCTCTTCCGCACCAACGGGCAGTCCCAGGCCTACGAGCAGGCCCTCGCGTCCAACGGGATCGGCTACCAGTTGCGCGGCGGGGAGCGCTTCTTCCAGCGACGCGAAGTGCGCGACGCGATCCTGCAGTTGCGTGCCGCCTCACGCACCCCGACGGACGACGCCGTCCCGCAGGTCTGCCGCGACGTCCTGGCCTCGCTCGGCTACGCCGCCGAGGCGCCGTCCGCGGGCGGCGCCGTGCGCGAGCGTTGGGAGTCGCTGTCGGCCCTCGTGGCGCTCGCCGACGAACTGGCCGTCGCGCGGGCGGGCCGCGAGACGCCGTTCAGCCTGGCCGAGTTCGTCGCCGAGCTGGACGAGCGCGCCTCGACCCAGCACGCGCCCACGGTGCAGGGGGTCACGCTCGCGTCGCTCCACTCGGCCAAGGGCCTGGAGTGGGACGCGGTGTTCCTCGTCGGGCTCAGCGAGGGCCTCATGCCGATCAGCTTCGCCGAGGACCAGGCCGACTACGACGAGGAGCGCCGCCTCCTGTACGTGGGCATCACGCGCGCGCGGATCCACCTGATGCTCAGCTGGTCGCTCTCGCGGACCCCGGGCGGGCGGGCCAGCCGCCGGCCGTCCCGGTTCCTCGACGGCCTTCGCCCGGCCACGGCCGGGCGGGCGGGCAAGGACGCCGCGCGCGCGCCGCGCCGGAGGAAGGCCGCCGGTCCGCCCACCTGCCGCGGATGCGGGACCCTGCTGGCCACGGCGTCCGAGCGGAAGCTCGGGCGCTGCGGGGACTGTCCGCCCGGCTACGACGAGGCGGTCTTCGAACGGCTCCGCGCCTGGCGGCTGCGGGTCTCGCAGGAGGCCGAGGTTCCCGCGTTCGTCGTGTTCACCGACGCGACGCTCATGGCCATGGCGGAGGCGAACCCCGCCGACGCGTCCGCGCTCGCGAAGGTCCCGGGCGTCGGGGCCGGCAAACTCGAGCGGTACGGACGGGATGTCCTGGACATCCTGACGGCCGGGGCCGACCCCGCCTGAGCCGGGCCCTCACGCCGCGCGCAGCAGACACATGCAGCCCGGCCGCGGGGAGACCGGCCGGCGGCCGAGTCCGCCGGTCGCGAGGTCCAGCGACAGCACGCCGTCCGCCGCCGCCGGGACGTTGACGCCGTCCACGAGCACCAGCAGCTGGGTCGCGGCGATGCCCGCGGCGGCGGCTGCCAGTGTGGTTTCCGGGTCCGTCGGCGCGGCGCCGACGCCGTCCGCCGCCGCCACGGGGAGTTCCCGCGCCGGCGCGCAATCGAGGCAGGTCGTCAGGCCGGGCACCACCAGGGGACCGATGTGCGCCCCGGCGTCGGAGAAGAGGACGCGCAGGTGCGCCACCTGCGTGGCGGCCAGATGCGCGGCGATCGAGGTGCCGAGCCAGGTGCGCGACACCGCGACCGTCGCGTCGGCCTCCCGCGGAGTGTCCCCGATCCGCGGGACCCACTCGAGGATCCGGGTCCGCGGCGACGACCGCGCCAGGTGCCGGGCGACGGCGCGCGGGCGCGGGGTGCCCAGATCCGCCAGGCCCAGCAGGCCGGCCCCGAGATCGGCCGCGGTCACGGTCGCGGGATCGCCGAGCACGAGGGTGCCGACGCCGGCTGCCGCGAGCAGCGCGGCAATGCCCTGGCCACACCGATCGAGACCGTACACGCGGACCACCGCGCGGGCGCGCCGCTCGACGAGCGGTCCGGCGTGGCGCCCGTACGCCGCGGACCACTGGGCGACGTCGGGCGCCAAAGTGGCCCCGCGCGCGCCGGCGAGGCGGTACGGGGGCGTGTCCACGAGCACGGGTTCGAGGAGGCGCAGGAGCTCCCGCCGCCGCGCATCCGTCGGCCGGACGTCGGGGTCGCGGCCGTCGCCGGCGGCCAGCGAGTCGATGAGCGCGCGGTCGGCGGTGTCGAGTCCGGCTATCCACAGGGCCCCGGGTCCGGTGCCGATGCAGACGGAGCCGTCGGCTAGGCTGATGACCCGAAGTCCGGGGTTGATCCTCACGGGGAGCCTCCTGGCGGTTGCTGCGGACGGGATGCGTGAGAGCCATCGTGGCACGGCACCGCCGGCGATTCCGCGGTATCCACAGGTCCGGGCGGGGGAGTCGAGCCAGCCGGCCGGCGGCCCGCCGTCCCGGGTCGCAGCCCCCGGATCCGTCGCGGGATCCGGCCACGGATGAGCCACACCCGGATCGGCCTCAACGGATCACCCCCACAGATCACCCCCACAGAGCGGAGCCAGGATGCCGGCGTCACCGAGGGAACGCGAATTCACCGCGGAGGACGGCCTCCGGGTTCGCGTTGTGCGTTCCGCCCGTCGCACCCGCACCGTCTCGGCCGCGTGGCGCGACGGCGCCGCCGTCGTCTCGGTGCCGGCGCGGCTCAGCGCGGCGCAGGAGGACCAGTGGGTGCTGGACATGGTCGAGCGGCTGCGGGCCGGCAGGGACCGCGGGCGGCGCGGCCGCGGCGCGCGGAGCGACGCGGACCTCATGGAGCGCGCGCTGGCACTGAGCGCCCGCTACCTCGACGGCCGCGGCGAGCCGGTGTCGGTGCGCTGGGTGTCCAACCAGCGCTCGCGCTGGGGTTCGGCGACGCCGGAGGAGGGCACGATCCGGCTCTCGGACCGGCTGCGGCCCATGCCCGCCTGGGTGCAGGACTTCGTGCTGCTCCACGAACTCGCCCACCTCGCGGAGCCCGGCGGCCACGGCCCGGCCTTCCGGGAGCTCGAAGGCCGCTATCCCCGCACGCCGGAGGCCAAGGCCTTCCTGGACGGGGTGTCGTTCGCCCGGAACCACCTGCCGGGCGATGGACCGGGGGACGCGGCCGGCCGTCACGACGGCGACGCGGACCGCGACTAGCGGACGACGACTCCGGGAGCGGAAGGCCGCGACGGCGACGTCCGCGGCCGCGGCGGACGGACCTACGGGGCCGTGCCCCCGGTCTTGCCGTCGTCGCGGCCCTCGTCAGGCTCCCCGTCGCGCCCACCGTCCGTTTCCGGCCCCCCGGCCGGGGACTCGTCGGCCGAGTCGTTTTCGGCGGCGTCGCTCTCCGCGACGGCCACTTCACCGCTGCCAGCCCCGTCGCCGCCAGCCCCGTCGCCGCCGGCCCCGTCGCCGGCGGGGGAGTCGTAGCCGCCGGCCAAGAGGCGGGTGAGCGCCTCGTCGAGCTCGCCGTCGGTCGCTTCGGCGAGCGCCCGGCGCGCACCGAAGCCCTCCGGATCATCGAGGTCCTCCGCGGTCGGCATGAGGTCCGGGTGCTCCCACAGGGCGTCCCGACCGTCCAGGCCGCGCTCCTGCCGCATCACGGACCAGAAGCGCGCCGCGTCGCGCAGGCGGCGAGGGCGCAGCTCCAGACCCACCAGCGAGGCGAAGGCCTGTTCCGCCGGCCCGCCGCTCGCGCGCCGGCGACGGACGGTCTCGCGCAGGGCCGCCGCGGAGGGCAGGTTGGTCGCGGCTGCGGCCACCACCTCGTCCACCCACCCCTCAACCAGCGCCAGCGCCGTCTCGAGCTTCGCCAGGGCGGCGTCCTGCGCGCCGGTGCGCTGCGGCTGGAAGAGCCCCTCGGTGACGGCGCCCTGGAACGACTCGGGGTTCGACGGATCGATCTCGCGGACCGCCTCCTCGATGCGGGACATGTCGATGTGGATTCCCCGGGCGTAGTCCTCGATCGCCCCGAGCACGTGGGCCTTCAGCCACGGAACGCGGAGGAAGAGCCGCGAATGCGCGGACTCCCGCAGCGCGGCGAAGAGCAGGACCTCCTGCTCGGGGACGTCGAGCCCCTCGCCGAACGCGGAGACGTTCGCCGGGACGAGCGCCGGCGCCCCGCCGGCGAGCGGCAGCCCGATGTCGCTCGCGCCGAGGACGTCCTTGGCAAGCCCGCCGACGGCGGTGCCCAGCTGCATGCCGAACATCGCCCCGCCCAGGTTCTGGAACATGCCCTGCGCCCCGCCGAGCATCGGCTTGAGCTGCTCGGGGAGCTGGTCGCTCATCGCCGAGCTGATCGCCTTCCCGACGCTCACGGCGACGGGCTCGGTCAGCGTTTTCCACGTGGGCATCGTCTTCTCGACCCACTCGGCGCGCGACAGCGCGGCGAACGGCGCGGGACCGGAGGCGAACGTCGTCGACTGGTCCAGCCAGAGGTCGGCGAGCCGGCCGGCGTCGGCGACCGCACCCGCGCGCGAAGGCGTTACCGACGGGTCCGACCCCGCGGCGGCCTGGCGCGCCGAATCGTGGGCGAGCTTCCAGTTCACGGGACCGCCGTCGCCGGAGGCCATGGCGCCCATCATCGCCTGGACCTGGCGGAACATGGCGGCCATCGCCTCCGGGTCGTTCGGCATGCCCATCGCCGCGCCGAGACCCTCGGGCAGGTTCTTCGGGTCGAAGCCGCCGGACGTCCCGCCGAACAGTCCGGCGAGCATCTCGGCGAACGGATCCTGCTTGCCGGAATCCTCGGGCTCGTCGGCGTCTTCGGGGCGGTTGTCTCGGGGAGTGTCAGCCATGGTCCAACGTTACCCCCGGCGGCCGGGCCCGCCCACGATCCGCGGGCGGGGTTCGCTGTCGGCAAAGCGCGGCGCCGCCCCTACCGAGTAGCCTAGGAGGGGTCCATCGGGCCGGCCGGACGCGCCACGGGGCGCGCGGCGGAAGGGAAGCAAGACGTGTCGGTACCACTGCAGGACCCGCGCGGTCCGCACGAGCCCGCAAGCCCGGCCCCGCGGCGCGCGCTGCGGATGCAGCGCACCCTCGTCGCCGCGGCGAGCGTCGCCGTCGTGCTGGGCTTCGTCGCCCTGGCGCTGCCCAGCCCCTTCATCGTCGAGTCCCCCGGCCCGGCCATCAACACGGTCGGGGTCGTGGACGGCGAGCCCGTCATCAAGGTCACGGGCCGCGAGTCCTTCCAGCCCGAGGGCCGGCTGGACCTGACGACCGTCTACGTCCGCGGCGGCGCCGACCGCAGGATCCCTTCCTTCCAGGTCCTCCAGGGGTGGGCGCACCCCACCCAGGACGTCTACCCGGAGGAATCCGTCTACCCGCGCGGGACCACGGACGAGCAGATCAGCGACCAGAACGCGTCGCTGATGGACAACTCGCAGCAAACCTCCGTCGCGGCCGCCCTGGGCAGCCTGGACATCGCCTTCGGCCAGCGGCTCCAGGTCGCGGAACTCGCCGCGGCCACCAACGAGGACGTCCTGGCGGCCGGCGACGTCCTGAAGCGGATCGAGGGCCGGTCGATCACCGACCTGGAGATGCTGCGCGGCGCCCTGCAGGCCGCCGGCGAGGAACCGGTCGCGCTGGACATCGAGCGCGACGGGGAGGATCTCAGCGTCGAGGCCGCCACCACGGCCTCGCCCGAGGGCCAGCGGCAGCTCGGGGTGTTCCTGCAGACCGAGTTCACGTTCCCGTTCGACGTCGAGTTCACGCTGCAGAACGTCGGCGGACCGAGCGCGGGGCTGATGTTCTCGCTCGGCATCGTGGACACGCTGACGCCCGGCGAGCTGACGGGCGGCCGCCATGTCGCGGGAACCGGCACCATCGACCCGGAGGGCCGGATCGGCCCGATCGGAGGCATCGCGCAGAAGCTGGTCGGCGCGCGCGAGGCGGGCGCGGAGGTCTTCCTGGCGCCGGCCGACAACTGCGCGGACGTCGCCGGCCGGATCCCCGACGGGTTGTCGGTGGTCAGCGTCGCCACGCTGGACGCCGCGCGGTCCGCGGTGGAGGCCGTCGCCGAAGGCGCGGACCCCGACACGCTTCCTGCCTGCTGAGCGTCGGCTGATCGTCCGCTGACCGGGGGCTGGCCGCCGGGACGCCGCCGCCGCCCCGGAGGCGGCGAGCGGGAACGTTACGATCGTTTATCGATGCCGCCCCCGGGGCCTTTCGGTTCGTCGTCCCCGGCGGCCTCAGGGCAGAATGGATCACAAACCGCCCGCGACTGCGCGGCGGCTCCAGCTGACCCCATGATGAGGTTCAACAGTGACATTCGGTGCCGACAATCCATTCGGCGGGCGCCCCCAAGGCCCCGGCGAGCCCAACGGTGGGACGAGGCCGCAGCAGGGTCCCCCGCGCAAGCCGTCCGCGCTGATGCCGACCATCGTGGTCGTCGGCGTCCTCGTGGCGGCTTTCGTCTTCTTCGCCAACATCTACGCGGATGTGCTGTGGTACGGACAGCTGGGCTTCGCCGAGGTCTTCTGGAAGGAGAACCTCTCCAAAGCCGGCATCTTCGCCGTCGCGTTCCTCGTCATGGCCGCAGCCGTCTGGCTCAGCCTGATGCTCGCCCACCGCTCGCGCCCGGTCTACGCGCCGGACGCGCAGATGCAGGACAGCCTGCACCGCTACCAGTCGCAGCTCGAGCCCATCCGCCGGCTGCTGATGGTCGGCGTCCCCGTGGTCCTGGGCGCCTTCGCCGCGACCGCCGTCACGTCGCAGTGGCAGCAGGTCCTGCTGTACTTCAACCAGGTGCCCTACGGCGAGGTCGATCCGCGCTTCGGGATGGACCTGTCCTTCTACATGAACACGCTGCCGTTCCTGGGCCTCGTCGTCGGCTACCTCATCAGCGTGGTCCTCATCGCCGGCATCGCCGGCCTCCTGACGCACTACCTCTACGGCGGCATCCGCATCGAAGAGCGCGGCGGGGTCGTGGTCTCCAAGGCCGCCCGCATCCACATCAGCGTCTTCGCCGGCCTCTTCCTGCTGCTCCAGGCGGCGAACTACTGGATGGACCGCTACGCGACGCTCGTTTCCCAGGACGGTCGCGTGGCCGGCGCGCTCTACACGGACGTCAACGCCGTCATTCCCACGAAGACCATCCTGGCCATCGCCGCGATCCTCGTGGCCCTGCTCTTCATCGCCGGCGCGATCGGGGGCCAGTGGAAGCTGCCGCTGGTCGGCAGCGCCATGCTCGTCGTCACCGCGCTGGTCGCCGGCGGCATCTACCCGTTCATCGTCCAGCAGTACCAGGTCCAGCCGTCCGAGAAGACGCTGGAGCAGCAGTACATCCAGGACAACATCGAGATGACCCGCATGGCGTACGGCCTGGACGACATCCAGGTGACGCCGTACAACGCGACCACGGACACGGCGCGCGACGCCCTGGCCAAGGACAGCGCCACCACCACCAACATCCGCCTGCTGGACCCGAACCTGATCTCGGACGCGTTCGCGCAGCTGCAGCAGTTCCGCACCTACTACCGCTTCGCCCCGACGTTGAACGTCGACCGCTACCGGGTCGAGGACAAGGTGGAGGACACCGTCATCGCGGTCCGCGAAGTCAACGTCGACCCGACGGACAGCTGGGTCAACCAGCACATCACCTACACGCACGGCTACGGAGTCGTGGCCGCGTACGGCGCGAAGGTCGCCGCCGGCGGCCGTCCGGACTTCATGCTCGGCGGCATCCCGACCGACGGCGTGCTCGGCGACGACTCGACCTACGAGCCGCGCATCTACTTCGGCGAGTTTTCCCCGGAGTACTCGGTCGTCGGTGGGCCCGAGGGCTGGGCCCCACGCGAGCTCGACCGCCCGCAGGACGAGTCCGGGGCCGGCGACGCGAAGACCACCTTCCAGGGCGACGGCGGCCCCAGCGTCGGCAACTTCTTCAACCGCCTGGTCTACGCGCTGAAGTTCGGCTCCACCGACCTGCTGCTCTCCGGCGACGTTAACAGCGAGTCGCAGATCCTCTACGACCGCACCCCGAAGGACCGCGTGGAGAAGGTGGCGCCGTACCTGACGGTCGACTCGAACGCCTATCCGGCCATCGTCGACGGGCGCGTGAAATGGATCGTGGACGCGTACACCACGAACGACAACTTCCCGTATTCGACGGCGCAGCAGCTGGAGTCCGCGGTGCGCGACTCGTTGACCGGCGAGAACCGCGCCAACGCGCTCTCCGGGCAGGTCAACTACATCCGCAACTCGGTGAAGGCCACCGTCGACGCCAACGACGGCTCGGTGGACCTCTACGCGTGGGAGCCGGACGAGCCGCTGCTGCAGGCGTGGCAGAAGGTCTTCCCGACCACCATCAAGCCGTTCAGCGAGATGTCCGCGGACCTCATGGCCCACGTCCGCTATCCGGAGGACCTCTTCAAGGTCCAGCGCGAACTGCTCGGCCAGTACCACGTGACCGACCCGGACGACTTCTACGAGTCGAACGACGCATGGTCCGTCCCGAACGATCCGACCGAGCCGACGATCGCCGTCAAGCAGCCCCCGTACTACCTGTCGCTGCGCATGCCGGACCAGGAGAGCGAGACCTTCTCGCTGACGTCGACGTTCATCCCGGCCACCAGCGCGGGCAGCCAGCAGCGCAACGTGCTCTACGGCTTCCTCTCCGCCGAGGCGGACGCCGGCACGGAGGCCGGTGTGAAGTCGGAGGGCTACGGGACGCTGCGGCTCCTCGAGCTGCCGCGCAACACCGTCGTCCCCGGCCCCGGCCAGGCGCAGCAGAACTTCGACTCCAACACCAACGTCTCGGCCCAGCTCAACCTGCTCCGCCAGGGCGCGTCGGAGGTCATCAACGGCAACCTGCTCTCGCTTCCGGTCGGCGGCGGCATCCTGCACGTCCAGCCGGTCTACATCCAGTCCACCGGCGCGACGTCGTACCCGACGCTGCGCAAGGTCCTGGTGTCCTTCGGCGACAAGGTGGGCTTCGCCGACACCCTCGCCGAGGCGCTCGACCAGCTCTTCGAGGGCTCGTCCGGGGCCGAGACCAACGAGGGCGAGGGCGGAACCCCCGCTCCGGGCGAGGAGGAGCCGACGACATCGACTGCGGAGCAGCGGCTGGGCGAGGCACTGGAGGCCGCCAACGCGGCCATCCAGGCGGGCCAGGCCGCACTGGCCGAGGGCGACTTCGCCACCTACGGCGAGGAGCAGGCAAAGCTCCAACAGGCCCTGCAGCAGGCGCTGGACGCCGAGGCGGAGATCACCGGCGAGCCGGTGGCCCCCCCGGAGGGCGAGGGCGCCGAGCCGACCGAATCCGCCCCGGCGGAGGGCAACGGCTAGCCACCGATTTGGTGTTTCACCCCGTAAGGTGCGAAGCTTGGACTTCACGCCGCGGGGTGGAGCAGTTCGGTAGCTCGCCGGGCTCATAACCCGGAGGTCACAGGTTCAAATCCTGTCCCCGCAACCAAGTGACGCGCAAGGCCCCGAACGGTTCAACCGTTCGGGGCCTTGCTCATGTCCGGGCTGCCGCGGGCACGCGGCCACGTCGGCCGCGGCGGCTACAGGGGCTCCGGCGGCTGGGCGGGATCCAGGAAATCGCCAGCGCCCCGGCGGAAGCGGGCCAGGATCCCCACGAGCTGCCGCAGGTCCTCCGCTGGAATGCCGGGGGCGCCGAAGACCTCGGCGTTCAGCCGTTCGGTGGCGGCGGAGACCAGCTCGCGGCCGGCGTCGGTGATGGTCACGAGCGTGGCCCGGCGGTCGGTCGGGTGGGCGCCCCTGCGCACCAGGGCGTCGCGTTCGAGGCGATCGACCGTGTTGGTGGTGCTGGTGGGGTGGACCTGCAGGCGGGCGCTCGCGCTGGCCATGGGCAGCGCGCCGCCGCGCGAGAAGGCGAGCAGCCGCAGGAGCTCGAACCGGGCGAACGACAGCCCGAAGTCCCTGAGCGCGGACTCCACGCGCGAGAGCATGAGTTGCTGCGTCCGCATCACCGAGGCGACGGCGACCATGCCGTCGGCGGCGCCGCCCCAGCCGTGCTCGATCCACTGGCGCCGGGCCTCGGCGATCGGGTCGGTCGGCAGCGGCCGTGCGGAAGCCATGGTGTCGCGTCCTTTCGTGGGGCCCTGCCGGGTCCGGGACGGCCGCCGTAAGCGGCCTTCCCCCTATGTACTCTGCTTTCCTACTAAATGCTAGCAAGTCCTAGTATTGTTTCCGGAGAATCCCCGCGCGAGAGGAACGCACCGTGAAGTCCACAGCAAGCAGGCCGGGCGGCAAGACGCAGCCCGCCCGGGTCCGGTTCCTCTGGGCCGCGTTGGGGGCCGTCGTCGCCCTGGGGCTGCTGGTCCTCGCGGCGCGCTGGCTCGTGACCCTGGACGCGGTCCAGGGGTTCCTGGCCACCTACCCGGGCCACACGGAGCTTCCCGCGGACGCCCCGACCGGCTTTCCCGCGTGGCTCGCGTGGCAGCACTTCCTGAACGCCTTCTTCCTCGTCCTGATCATCCGCACGGGCTGGCAGGTGCGCTCGACCGCCCGGCCGCCGGCGCACTGGACCCGCAACAACAAGGGCCTGATCAAGACGAAGAACCCGCCGAAGCGGATCAGCATCGACCTCTGGCTCCACCTGACGCTGGACGCGCTCTGGGTCCTGAACGGCGCAGTGTTCATGGTCCTGGTCTTCGCCACCGGCCAGTGGATGCGGATCGTCCCGACGAGCTGGGAGGTGCTGCCGAACGCCGCGTCGGCGGCGTTGCAGTACGCGTCGCTGGACTGGCCGCTGGAGAACGGCTGGGTCAACTACAACAGCCTCCAGGTGCTGGCCTACTTCACCACGGTGTTCATCGCGGCGCCGCTGGCGATCGCCACGGGGCTGCGCATGTCGGAGGCGTGGCCGAAGAAGGCGGCCGTGAACAAGGTGTTCCCGATCGAGGCCGCGCGCGCCGTGCACTTCCCGGTGATGATCTACTTCGTGCTTTTCGTGATCGTCCACGTCGCGCTGGTGTTCGCCACCGGCGCGCTACGCAACCTCAACCACATGTACGCCGTCCGCGACGACGCCGGCTGGCTGGGCTTCTGGATCTTCGCGGCCTCCGTGGTGGCCATGGTCGGGGCCTGGTTCCTGGCGCGGCCCGTCTTCCTCGCGCCCGTCGCGTCCCTGACGGGCAAGGTCAGCCGCTGATGCACGGCCCGTCCGAGGAGCAGCGGGCCATCGTCGAGATGGTCCGGGACTTCGCGGCGGAGCGGATCGCCCCGCACGCGGCCGCGTGGGACCGCGACCACCACTTTCCGGTGGACGTCCTCCGCGAGGCCGGCGCCCTGGGCATGGGTGCGATCTACGCCCGCGAGGAGTTCGGCGGATCCGGGTTGGGCCGCGTCGACGCCGTCCTCGTGTTCGAGGAGCTGGCCAAGGCCTGCCCGACGATCTCGGCGTACATCTCGATCCACAACATGGTGGTGTGGATGGTCGACACCTTCGGCGACGATGCGCAGCGCGCGCGCTGGGTGCCGGGACTGGCCTCCATGGACGACCTCGCCAGCTACTGCCTGACCGAGCCCGGCGCAGGGTCCGACGCCGCGGCGCTCACCACGCGCGCCGCACGCGAAGGCGGCGACTACGTCCTCACCGGCGTCAAGCAGTTCATCTCCGGGGCCGGTGCCGCCGCGCACTACCTGGTCATGGCCCGCACCGCCGACACGGGCGGCCGCGGCATCACCGCGTTCATGGTCCCCGCGGGCGCGGAGGGGCTGTCCTTCGGCCCGCCGGAGCGCAAGATGGGCTGGAACGCCCAGCCCACGCGCCAGGTCGTCCTGGACCGCGTCCGCGTGCCGGCTGCGGATCGCCTCGGAGCGGAGGGCGCGGGTTTCGGCATCGCGATGAAGGGCCTCAACGGCGGCCGCCTCAACATCGGTGCGTGCTCGCTGGGCGGGGGACAGGCGGCGCTGGACCGCTCGATCGCCCACCTCAGGGAACGCACCGCCTTCGGCCGCCCGCTGATCGAGCAGCAGACCCTGCTTTTCGAGCTCGCGGACATGGAGACGAGCCTCGAGTGCGCCCGCACCTTCCTGCACCGCGCGGCGGACGCGCTGGAGAGCGGATCGCCCGACGCGGTCCGGCTGTGCGCCATGGCCAAGCGGGTGGCCACCGATGCCGGGTTCGAGGTCGCGAATTCGGCGGTCCAGCTCCACGGAGGCTACGGGTACCTGGCCGAGTACGGGCTGGAGAAGATCGTGCGCGACCTGCGCGTCCACCAGATCCTCGAGGGAAGCAACGAGATCATGCGCCTGATCGTCGGCCGGATGATCGCCGAGCGCAGGCCCGGCTGAGCGGGGGACACCGCCGATTTGGACTCGCCGCCGGGCTCCGGTACAGTTGTAAGCACGCCGCGGGGTGGAGCAGTTCGGTAGCTCGCCGGGCTCATAACCCGGAGGTCACAGGTTCAAATCCTGTCCCCGCAACGCTAGAGACAGCCTCTGACTCGGAGAAATCCGGTCAGGGGCTGTTTTTTTGCGTGCGCGCATCCCCGGCCGGCGCACCCGCCGGACAGCCGAACGCCCCCGCCACGGAGGGCGGGGGCGTTCGGCGCGGTGCGGGGAACCCGCGGCGCCGCGCGCTACGCGCCGTGGTAGGTCGTCTCCTCGGTGGCCGACGCCGCGTCCGACGCCGCCGATCCCAGCGCCGACGGAGACTTTCCCGCCTTCAGCGCCGCGAGGCGGGCCTCGACCTCGGTCTGCTCCCCGAGGTCCTCCAGGGACTCGAACTGGGAATCCAGGCTGGAGGCCGCGAGTTCGCTGGCGCCGATCACGCGGGCCTCCTCGCGGCGGATCTTCTCCTCGAAGCGGGACACCTCCGAGGTCGGGTCCATGATGTCGATGCTCTTGATCGCGTCGTGCACCTGCGTCTGGGCCTGCGCCGACTTGGCGCGGGCCACCAGCTCGTCGCGCTTGGAGACGAGCTCCTGGCGCTTGCCCTTCATCGCCTCAAGCCCGGACTTCAGCTTCGCGACGATCTCCTCCTGCGAGGCGATCGTGGGCTCTGCGCCGCGGGCCTCGCCCTCGGCCTGCATCTGGCGCTGGATGGCGACCTTGGCCAGGTTGTCGAACTTCGCGGCGTCGGCCTCGTTGCCCGCCGTCCGGTACTCGTCGGCCTTGCGGGACGCGGCGAGGGCCTTGTTGCCCCAATCGCGGGCCGCCTCCTGGTCCTCGCGGTGGTCCTGCTGAATCATGCGCAGGTTGCCGATGGTCTGCGCCACGGCCGTCTCCGCCTCGGCGATGTTGTTGGTGTAGTCGCGGACCATCTGGTCCAGCATCCGCTGCGGATCCTCCGCCGAATCGAGGATGGCATTGATGTTGGCCTTCGCCAGCTGCGAGACTCTGCCAAAAATTGACTGCTTGATCATGGGGTCACCCTCCAGTTTTCGTTGGTACCGCTTCTGTCTGTTGCGTTCCTGCCGCCGGCCCGTCGCGGCGCCGGTTGTCTGCGTTTCCGGTCCGTCCGCCGCCGGGCCGGTCCGCGTCCGGGGGCTAGAAGTTGCCGCCTCCACCGCCGTCGCCGCCGAAACCGCCGCCGAAGCCGCCTCCGCCGCCCCCGCCGCCGAACCCGCCGAAGCCGCCGCCCCCGAAGATGCCGCCTCCGGAGTCCCCGGAGTGCCCCCCGCGGAGGATGGAGTCGATCAGGATGCCGCCGAGGATCGCGCCGCCGAGGCCGCCGCCCCCGCGACCCCCTCCGAAGCCGCCGCCTCCGAACCCACCGCCTCCGAATCCGTCGCCGCCGAACCCGCCGACGTCGCTCTCGGCCTCGCGCGCCGCCTGGTCCGCGAGGTAGGCGGCCTGGTGGGCGTACTGCAGGGCGGCGACCGGCTCCCGGTTGCCGAGGCGAAGCGCCTCGTCCAGGTTGCGTTGGGCCTCCGCCAAGCGGGTCCGTGCCGTGGAGCCGACGGCCCCGCGCCGCGCCCGGATGAAGTCGCCCGTGCCCTCGATCTTGACCTGCGCGCTCCGCACGGCGGCCTGCAGCTGCTCGGCGGCCCGCTGGGCCTGCTCCCGCTGGTCCCTGATGGCCGAGAGTGGGGCGTCCAGCTGCTCGTGGGCGTGCTCCACCGTGCCGAGCAGCCCCACGGGATCGACGCGCCCGCCCTGCAGCTGCGCACGGACCTCGGCCAGCGCCTGTTCCACCGCGGCCACCGGACCCGCGAGCTCGGGGTTCGTCCCGCTCCCCACGAGGGCGCGGGCCTGCGCGAGGTCGCGGGCGGTCGCGGCGACGGCCGACTCGAGGTCGGTGCGCGCCCGCGCCAGATCCGCGCCCGTCTTGTCGATCGCGGCCAGCAGGACGCCGGCCTGGTGGAGGCTCTCCTCGCCGGCGCGGACCGCGACTGCGGCCTCCGCCGTCGACTGCCCGGCGATCTTCGCCTCGGCCGTCGCGATCGCGCTGTCCACGAAGTCCAGGCGCTCGGAGGCCTGGGCGATGTTGTCGTGGACCTGGGTCAGCGCCCCGTCGGCGTACGTCCCGGTCAGCGAGTCGAGCGCGGCGCGCGCCGCGACGAGCCGCTCGCGCACGGGGGCGGTGGCGCCCTTGAGCGACTCCACGGCCTGCGGGGCGTTGCGTTCCAGCTCCCGCAGGGCGTCGAACTCCTCCTTATGCTCCTCGAGCGTGTCGTTCACGGCCTCGCACCGGCGGATGATGTCCCCGAGCCACGTGCGCTGTTCCAGCTCGGTGTCCGGGATGTGGTCGTCCAGCTGCTGCTGCAGCTTGAACGACTCGTTGAGGTGCTCCTTGGCGGCGGCGATGTCCTCGAGGAACGGCTTGACGGAGTCCCCGCCGTACTGCGCCATGGCGAAGCCGACCTCCTGTTCGCTGGACTTCACCGCGTCGTCCGCCGCGATGAGCAGGCTGCCCGCGCGTCGCCGGAGGTCCTCGATGGCGAGCCCGGCGAGGGGGTCCACGGGCTGGCCGTCTGGCCCCGCCTGCGGGCCCTGCGCCCCGGTGGCCGGGGCCAGCCGGCGCCGGCGGGACAGGGCCCATGCGGTCGCCCCGCCGGCCACGACGACGCCGCCGATGATCCACGGTGCCGCGGACGCGCCGCCACCGGAGGCTTCGGCGTCGCCCTCGCCGGTTGCGGAGCCCAGCTCGCCGTCGGCCGCGGCCTCGATCCCCGCCGCGGCCTGCACGCCCGCGTCGGCCAAGGCCTCGGGGCTCAACTCGCCGCCGAGCTCGGGAACCACGAATTGCTCCCAGATCTCCTGGTCGAACGCGGCGATGTCGCCGTCGGGGTGTGACCGCAGGTGGCCCTGGCGCGCGTCGACGGCCAGCGCCAGCACGGTGTCGCTGGGACCGAGGCCCTTCGCGTCGGACACCTCGTCCACCCAGTCGCCGGGGTCCGCGGGATCGGTGAAGGTGTCGACGTAGATGACGAACAGGCTCTTGCCCGTGGCGCTCCGCAGCTCCCCGACCGCGTCCTCGACCCGCGCGGCCTCGGAGCCCAGGACGTCCGCCTGGTCCACCACGAACTCGCCCGGGGGAATCGTCACGGGCGGCTCGGCGGACGCCGGGCCCGCCAGCAGGAACAGGAAAAGCGCGGAGGCGCCGACGGCGGCCGCCCCGCGTCTGGCTATGGATCGCATGAATCACCCTTCGACATCGTGGACGGCCCTCACCCGCCGGTCGATATCGAGGCTGATATCCGGCCCCCGGCGTGGGGGGCTGTCGGTCTCGATTCTATGGTTGGCTAGTGCGAGCGTCCACCGGGGACCCTGCGCCCACAGCGAAAGGCGTCGCCCGTCCGCCGCACGGCCAACTCACAGCGGGCACTCAGGGAAAGCTTTCGGGGAACACAGAGCGGCTTGGCATAGTTGACCCCAAGGAACCCCAGAAAGGACTCCAGCGATGAGCGACCAGAGGAACACCCCGGGCGAGGACGCCGGCGCGGGCCTTCCGCCGCGGCCCCAAACGCCGCCGAAGGCCCCCAGCGACCCCTACTCGTCGTGGAATTCCACGCAGCCGATCGGTGCGCCGGGGCCCAACTACCCCTCCTACGGCACCCCGGATCCCCGCGACCCGTCCTCCGCGCCCGCGTCCGCGTTCGGACCCTCCCCGGCAGCCTACCGGCGGCAGCCGAAGCGGTTCGGCGCGCCCGTGCTGCTCGCCGGGATGCTGGCCGCGGCACTCGTCGGCGGCGGCGCGGCAGTGGGCGCCAACCAGCTCATCGTCGGCGGCGCCCAGCCGATCGCCGTGTCCTCGGCCGCCGCGGGCGAGTCGGTGGTCATCAACAACCCCGAGAACGTCACCGCAGTCACCGCCGCCGCCGCCAAGGCGTCGCCGAGCGTGGTCACCATCGAGGTCAACGACGGAGAGCAGGGCGGGTCGGGCTCCGGCATCATCCTGGACGACGACGGCCACATCCTGACCAACACGCACGTCGTGACGCTCGGGGGCGCCACGGCCTCGCCGAACGTGTCGGTGCGCACGAGCGACGGCGCCGTGCACGAGGCCACGATCGTCGGCACGGACCCGCTCTCCGACCTCGCGGTCATCAAGATCGAGGCCGGCAACCTGACCCCGGCCACGCTGGGCGAGTCGGGCAAGCTCAACGTCGGCGACACGGCGATCGCCATCGGCGCGCCACTGGGCCTGAGCGGCACGGTGACCGACGGCATCGTCTCCACACTGAACCGCACCATCAGCGTCGCGTCCTCCGCCGTCCCGGACGACACCGCGGAGGGACAACCCGAGGAGGAGGAGGGCGGGGACCAGTTCAACTTCCAGTTCCCGGGCGAGCAGGGGCAGGCGGGCGGCACCGGGTCGATCTACGTGAACGTCCTGCAGACCGATGCGGCCATCAACCACGGCAACTCCGGAGGCGCCCTCGTGGACATCGAGGGCAGGATCATCGGCGTCAACGTCGCGATCGCCTCGTCCGGGTCCTCGTCCGAGGGCGGGAGCATCGGTGTCGGTTTCGCGATCCCCATCGACTACGCGCAGCGGATCGCCAACGACCTGATCGCGGACGGCAAGGCCACCCACGGCCTGCTGGGTGTGACGGTGCAGGCCAAGCCCGCGGACACCGGCGAATCGAGGACCTCGTTCAGCGTCGGCGCGGAGATCCGCGACGTCGCCCCGGATTCGCCCGCGGCGCAGGCCGGGCTCCAGTCCGGGGACGTCATCACCGGCGTGGGAGACCGTCCCATCGACGACAGCCTCTCGCTCACGGCCGCCGTGCGCGAGTACGCCGCCGGAACGAAGGCCACGATCCACTACACGCGCGGCGGCGAAGCGGCCAGCGTGGAGGTCACCGTCGCGGCGTCCCCCGAGGGCTGATCCGCGGTCCCGCGCGACCGACCCCGCCGTGCCGCCCCGTGTGGCACGGCGGGGTGCCGCGGGTTACAGTTAGTAACCATTAACCGTGTGTCCGTGACCGCCGCGGAACGCAGGGTGGCCGGCCGGCAAGGGCCGGCACGTCGCAGAGGAAAGGCAGCAATGAGCGAGGCAAGCGCGCCGCTGAAGGTCTTGGTCCTGGTCAAGCACGTCCCCGACGCCCAGTTCGACCGGCATCTCTCGGGGCCGAACAACACGGCAGACCGGGCGGACAGCATCCTGTCCGAACTCGACGAGTACGCCGTGGAGGCGGCCCTGCAGATCTCCGAATCCCGCGGCGGTCCCAAGGCCGGCAACACGGTCACCGCCCTGACCATGGGCCCGGAGGCGGCCGTCAACGCGGTCAAGAAGTCGCTGCAGATGGGCGCCACCGACGGAGTGCACGTCACGGATCCGGCGCTGGCCGGGTCCGACGCGGCCGCGACGTCCCTGGCCCTGGCCAAGGCGGTCGAGCGCCTCGGGGGCTTCGACCTGATCATCACGGGCATGTCCTCGACCGACGGGGAGACCTCGCTGGTCCCGTCCCAGCTCGCGGAGCGTCTGGGACTGCCCCAGATGACGCTCGTCGCGAGCCTGGACTTCGCGGCCGACGGCTCGCTCGCGGGCCGGCGTGACGGCGACGCGAGCTCGCAGACCGTCCAGGCGGCCCTGCCGGCGCTCGTCTCGGTCACCGACCAGTTCGACGAACCGCGCTACCCGAACTTCAAGGGCATCATCGCGGCCAAGAAGAAGAAGATCGCCGTCCTGACGCTGGCCGACCTCGGCGTCTCGCCGGACGAGGTCGGCGTGGCCGGGTCCTGGACCCGCGTCGTCGCCGCCGACGCGCGCCCCGCGCGCCAGGCGGGAACGGTCATCACGGACCAGGGCGACGCCGGCGTGAAGCTGGTCGACTTCCTGGCCGCCCAGAAACTGCTCTAGGAACGAGGGAACCCCACATGGCCAACATCCTGGTATTCATCGACACCCCCTCGGCGCGCCCCGGAAAGTCGCAGCGCGAACTCCTGACGCTCGCCGCCCGGCTCGGCACGCCTGTGGCCGTCGTCACGGCCCCCGTGGGGGACGACGTCGTCGCCGCCCTGGGTGGGCATGGCGCCGCGACCGTCTATGCGCCGGCGGAGGACCTGGCGTCGACGCTGGTCGCCGGCAAGGCGGCGTTCGTGGCCGGGGCCGCCACCGCCTCCGGCGCGGTGGCGGTGCTGCTGCCGAACTCGGGGGAGGGCAAGGAGATCGCCGGCCGCGTCGGCATCAAGCTCTCCTCCGGGGTGATCACCGACGCCGTGGACATCTCCGCCGACCTCACCGTCACCAAGTCCGTCCTGGCGGGCTCCTACACGGTCGCGGCCCAGGTCACGCGCGGCATCCCGGTCGTCACGGTCAAACCGAACAGCATCGAACCGGCGGAGCCGACGGGCGTCCCCGCGGCGCGCGCCGAGTTGGCCGCCGCGGAGGCCGGTCCCGCGGCGCGCGTCACGGCGACCGAGGCCAAGGCCTCGAGCGGCCGCCCCGAGCTGCAGGACGCGCGCATCGTCGTCTCCGGCGGGCGCGGGCTCGACGGCGACTTCTCTCCGGTCGAACAGCTTGCCGACGCCCTGGGCGCCGCCGTCGGCGCGTCCCGCGCCGCCACCGACGCCGGGTGGATCGGGCACGGCTACCAGGTCGGCCAGACCGGCAAGACCGTTTCGCCGCAGCTGTACATCTGCGCGGGGATCTCCGGGGCCGTCCAGCACAAGGCCGGCATGCAGACCGCGCAGACCATCGTGGCCATCAACAACGACCCCGACGCGCCGATCTTCGAGATCGCCGACTTCGGCATCGTGGGCGACCTCTCGAGCGTCCTTCCCCAGGCGGCCGCGGAGATCATCCGCCGCCGGAGCTGACGGTGTCCGCCTTCGACCCGGCGTCGCCGCTGGTGCGCCGGGTCCTGTGCTTCGCCGCGCACCCCGACGACCTCGACTTCGGCGCCTCCGGCACGGTGGCGGCCTGGACGGCGGCGGGCGTCGACGTGCAGTACTGCATCATGACCGACGGCGACGCGGGCGGCTTCGATCCCGGTCACCGCGAGGAGATCGTCGCGATGCGCCACGAGGAGCAGCGGCAGGCCGCCCGGATCGTCGGGGTGGAGCACGTGCACTTCCTGGGCGAGCGCGACGGCTACCTCGAACCCTCGCACGACGTCCAGCGCAAGGTCGTGGCGCTGGTGCGCCGGCTGCGCCCCGACGTCGTCCTCGCCATGCACCCGGAGCGGGACTGGGACCGGCTTCAGCGGTCGCACCCGGACCACCTCGCCTGCGGCGAAGCCGTGACGCGCGCGGTCTATCCGGCCGTGGAGAACCCCTATGCCTATCCGGAGCTCGCGGCGGAGGGGCTCGCGGCGTACAAGCTGGAGTGGCTCCTGCTCTACGGCGGCCCGGCGGGGCGGGAGAACGTGCGGGTGGATGTCACGGACGTCTTCGGCCAGAAGCTCCAGGCGCTGCGCCAGCACCTGACGCAGCATCCGGACGTGGAGAAGATGGAGGCGTTCGTTCGGGCCAACGCCGGTCGGAAGGCGGCGGACGGCGGCCTCGCCGCGGGGCGCCTCGCCGAGGCCTTCCACGCCGTGGCCGTCAACGCGGCGGACACCATCGCCGGCTTCTAGGCCGCCACCCGGCCGCTGCCGGCCCGGAAACCGGCGCCTCTGGGGGTCCTACCGCCCGGACTCCGGCAGGTCGACGCTCACCAGTGGATCGGCGGAGGGCTTCTCGGATCCGCCGGACGGTTCGAGCGTCACCGCCACCGCCTGCACGTCGTCCAGTCCGCGGAACCCGCTCGTCCCGTCGGTGGCCCCGGGCTCCAGCACCTCCAGGGAACTGAGCCCGCCGGAGCCGGAGGACACCAGCCACACCTGGTAGGCGGTGTCCGCGGGCGGCTCGGGCAGGCTCGTCAGCGCGAAGGAGCCGGCGTCGCGCGAGGGGGCCACGGCAAGCGTCGCCGTCCCGCCGCCGTCGATGGGCACGGCGCGTTCGACCCGGTCCCCGGCGCCCGCGACCTCGGCGGTCAGGTCCCGCGGGGCGAACGCCGCGAACAGGCTCACGGCGCCGGCGACCACGACCAGCGCGGCCGCGGCGACGAGCATCCACTTCCTGACGGGCGCCACGCGCCGGGCCGGACGGTGCACGGCGACCTCGTCCACCAGGTCCAGGCCCAAGTCGTCGTCCTGCCGCTCGTGGCCGGAGGCACGTGCTGCTCCGGGATCGCTCTGACGCATGGTTCCCCATCCTTGGTGGTTGCTCGCGGGCCGGGCGTGACCCGTATCCAGCTTAGGCGACCAGGGTGCGGCGACTAGGGTACGGCGACCGGTGAGGCGGCGGGTCAGGTCGCCGGCGCCGACTTCTCGGCGGAACCGGCGAATCCGTGCTGCCGCCACGCCTCGTAGACCGCGATCGAGGCGGAGTTGGCGAGGTTCAGCGAGCGCCGGGAGGGCTGCATCGGGAGGCGCACACGCGCCGTGACCCGCGGGTCGGACTTGACCTCGGCCGGCAGCCCGACCGACTCGGGGCCGAAAAGCAGGACGTCGCCCGGGAGGTAGTCCACGTCGGTATAGAGGCGTTCGCCGTCGGAGGTGAACGCGAACATGCGGCCGGGGGCAAGGGACTCCCACGCCGCGTCGAGGTCGCGGTGCACGGTCACCCGCGCCAGGTCGTGGTAGTCGAGGCCCGCACGGCGCAGCTTCGCGTCGGAGAAGTCGAAGCCGAGCGGCTCGACCAGATGCAGCTCGGCTCCGGTCACGGCCGCGAGGCGGATGGCGTTGCCCGTATTGCCGGGAATCTCGGGGGAGTAGAACAGTATGCGGAACACCGTCCCATCCTATGCTCCGGGTGGCGCGGACTCCGGTGCCGCTGCCGGGACTGGCGGGACGGGCGGCTCCACGGGGCCCTGGTCCAGGCGGAACGGCGGGTACTCGTCGCGCATGAGCAGGACGTAGACCCCGACCCGGAAGATCCAGCGGTTCAGCCCCATGATGAGATCGAACAGCGGGCGGCGGTAGCGGCCCGTGAACAGCAGGATGACGGCGGCGACGAGCACGAGGATCCCGAGCAGCGACACGCCCGCGGTGCTCTCGTACTCCCAGGCGCCCGCGTCCCACGCCGCGGAGCCGGAGCCGGAGCCGGAGTCCGGGACCGGGTCCCGGTCGATGCTCCCGCCTCCGGTGGAGCTTCCCGTCAGCGCGGCCACGACCAGGAGGTGCGGGATCGCGAGGAGCCAGGACTTGACCAGGACCAGGCCGCGGTGCAGGCGGAGCGGGTATTCGACCTCGGCGTCGGCGGGGTAGTCCGCTCGCTCCAGCGTGAACGGAGGATAGCGGTCGGTCCCGAGGGGCGAGAACGCGTAGTAGACCACGCGCCAGTGCCAGCGGAGGACCCCGACGTTGAAGTTGAAGAGGGAGCGCGGATAGCGGCCCGTGAACAGGATCGCGAACCACGCGACGACGGTGGTGACGATCAGCGCGACCCACAGGAAGGCCAGCACGACGAGGTGGGGTATCGAGAGGAACCACTTCACCAGCCACTTCCAGTTGGACAGGCCGGGGTCCAGATGGCCGGTCAGGCGCGCGGGGTACGGGCGGTAGTCGTCGGGCACGGCGGCGGCCGCGGCAACCGGCGCGGTGCCGGCGGCAAGCGGCGCCGCTCCCGCGGCAACCGGCGCGTTGCCGTCCCCCGGGGGACGGCCCTGGCGCCCGAGCCCGATGGCCCCGAGGACGATCAGCCCGCCGCCGATCAGCAGCAGGGCGATCCCCCCTCCCAGCAGTCCCGCGGCCAGGGGACCCAGCAGGTCCGAGCGCGCCCCCACCTGCAGGTCCGCGGCGGCGAGGATTTCTCCGTCGGCCCGCATCACCACCACCGCCCAGTCGCCCGGGCGGATGTCCCAGACGAGTTCCTGCGTGCCGGGGCCCGTCGCGGCCGCCGCCCAGAACTCCTCTCCGGCCGGCGGCTGCGGAGTCCTGGTGCCCGCCACGTCGCGGTACGTCGCGCGGAAGGGCGCGTATTCGACGCCGGTGAGCTCGGTGTGAGCGACGCCGGCCAGGTAGGCCGCGGCGTCGTCCCGCGGTGCGACGCCGAGGAAGATCTCCTGGCCCTCGAAGGGCGCGGCGCCGCGCAGCAGGATGCTTCCGAGGCCGTCGGACGGGAAGCCCGCGGGCATCCCGTCCTCGACCATGACGTCGAGGCCGGGGGTGGTCAGGGCGTGCGACGCCACGCGGAACCGCTCGACCGGTGAGGTGAGGAACCTGCCGTCCTGCTGCTGGGCGTTGGCCCAGCCCAGCCCGGCCGCCACGGCGAGCAGGCCGCAGCCCGCCAGCGCCATCAGCGTCCCCGCCACCAACATGATGATTCGGCCGATTTTCATGTCCGGGACCCCTTCCTGGGCGGCCTTGCACCGCCAACCGTCCCCCGTGAGGAAGTATGCGCCGCCAATCGACGGCGCACTAGGGGAAGGGGCGTTCCCTAGTACATGCCGCCCAGGAGGCGGGCCAGCACCGGCACGTCGACGACGTTCGGGGAGGGGCCGGTCCCGAGGAACATCTTGAGCTCCCGGACCAGGTTCGCCGCGTTGACCACGTGCACGCCGGCGGCGGAGGACGGGTCGGCGCCCCGGGCGTAGTCGACCACGGGCTCGTGGAGGTTTCCGTCGGGGGAGTGGATGACCGTCCAACCGGTGACGTTCAGTTCCGGGAACAGCTCCTGCATGCGCCGCACCGCGGGGGCGAGCCGCGGCGGCGAGATGGTCTTGCCGTCGCGCAGCAGCGTCGCACCGTCCCAGCGGTAGACGCCTCGCGGCAGCATCATGGAGTCGACGAGGGCCAGACGGTATCCGGCCAGCACCGCATGGTCCAGATGGCCGTTGTCGGCCGGGGAGTTCAGGCCGTTGACCAGACGCGCCGACGGCAGGACGTCCAGCACGTTGCCGGCGATCAGCTGCACCGTCCGCGCCTCGCGCGCGAGCCGGGCGTGCGCCCCGAAGAGCCCCCGCTTGCGCGGCGCGCCGTGGATGCGCTGCCCCGCCGTCGCCCGGTCCAGGACCGGCACCGCGCCCGGCGTGAACGCCGGGACGTAGCGCGTGGCGTCCGTCGCGGCGGCCCGGCGCCGCTCCGGTCCCGGGGGCGGATCGGGTTCCGCGCGGTAGGACGCCTCGGCGTCGGAGGAGGGGCGCGCGTACGCCGAGGAGCCGCCGTAGCTGCGGTCGTAGGTGGCGCGGGCGGCGGGTTCGGACAGGGTCTTGTACGCCAAGGAGACCAGGCGGAACTCGGCGGCGTCGCCTCCGTGGTCCGGGTGCGTGGCCCGGGCGGCGCGCCGGAACGCGGCCTTGACCTCGTCCTGCCCCGCGGTCCGGGAAATCCCCAGCACCTCGTAGTGGGTCCGTTCCTGCGCCAACGGCTGCCTTTCCCTGGTGTGCTGTCCTGTTCCGGCCGGGACAGTTGCCCGCCCGGAGAATTCTACCGGCGCGTACGACGGCGGTTCGCCGCCCCGGTGCCGTCGCGCCGTCGTCGTGGGTGTTAACGCGGCGGCCTCCGCCGGCGTTCCGCGGGGCCTGGCGCCGGCGTCAGGCAACGGGGTCGCACGCGGGGTCGCCCGCGCGCCCGCTCGACCGCTCGGCTAACCGTCCGGCCGCTCCGCGGCGCGGCGGTAGTCGATGAAGAGCGCGCCGTCCTCCTCCAGGAGCGCGGAGATCCGCAGGGGCACCAGCGGATGCTCGGCGCCCTCGGCGATCCGCCGCGCCGTGCCACCGGCCAGCAGGGGGCTGAGCGTCAGGCACAGGCTGTCCACGAGGTCGGCCGCCTGGAACGCGCCGAACAGCGACGGGCCGCCCTCCGAATGGACCGCGCGGTGCCCGCGCCGGGTGAGCTCGCGCAGGACCGCCGCGGGATCCACCCCGTCCCGGCCGCAGGCGACGACGTCCGCGACGTCCGCGAATGCGCCGGCGTCCCGTTCGGCGGCCGGAGCCGTGGTCAGGAGCAGGGGGCGGACGGGGGCCTGGGCGAAGAAGGCGGACGCCGGGTCCAGATCCAGCGTCCCGGAGACGACGGCGACGCCGGGGTGTGGGGGCCGTCCGCGTTCCCGGCGCCACGCCCGGCCCGCTGCGTCCACCAACTCGCCGGCGTAGCCCTCCGCCCGGACGGTTCCCGCGCCCACCAGGATCGTGTCCGCGTGCCGGCGCAGCAGCGCGAAGATGCGGCGGTCCGCGTCGCCGCCCAGGTCCCCCGACGCGCCGTCGTGCGTGGACGCGCCGTCGGCCGTGCCCACGAAGTTGAACCGCACGAAGGGCATCGGCCCGCGGGGCGGGGCGTAGAGGTCGAGGACCGCCGCGTCGTCGAGCGCCGGGACGGGGGTGGGAAGGAGTTGGCGGACCATCGGTTAACCCCGCCGGTCGGAGCGGACGGCGCGCTCGGAGAGCACGTCCCGAGCGGAAGGCGCGTGGGACGGCTCGTTGGACTCGCCCATGTTGTGCTTGAGGTACACGGGTTCGCGCCAGCCCATCGTGGCCTCGATGAGCCGGACCGCGGAAACCGACTCGGGGACGTTGTGCATCCGGACGATCCGGGCCCCGTTCATGATGCACAGCGTCGCGGCCGCGAGCGATCCGGCCGTCCGCTCGTGTTTGGGCTGGTCCAGGGTCTCGCCGATGAAGTCCTTGTTGGAGACCGCCGCGAGCGCGGGGTACCCCAGCGCGGCGATCTCCTCGAAACGGCGGCTGATTTCCAGCGTGTGGAGGGTGTTCTTGTTCAGGTCGTGGCCCGGGTCGACGATGATCTTGTCCGCTCCGACCCCGAGTTCGAGGGCGAGGCCGACCCGCAACCGGAGGAACTCCGTCACGTCGGCGACGACGTCGCCGTACGTCGGGCGCGGGTAGACGGTCCGTGGCGGCGCGACGGAGTGCGTGATGACGAGGTGGGCGCCGCGGTCCGCCACGACCTTCCCGAGCCCTGGGTGGCTGAGCCCCGTGGTGTCGTTGATGATGTCGGCCCCGGCGTCGATGGCCGCGGCGGCGACCTCGGGCAGGAAGGTGTCGGCGGAGATAAGCGCGTCCGTCCCCGCCCGGACCGCTCGGATGACGGGGACGATGCGGTCGGCCTCGTCCCGCCAGGACAGGGCGGGGCCCGGCGCGAAGGGCACGCCGCCGATGTCCAGCCAGTCGGCGCCCTGTTGGGCGGCGAGCAGCGCGGCGTCGATCGCGGGCCGCAGGGCGAAGGTGGCACCGCCGTCGTAGAAACTGTCGGGGGTCCTGTTGATGATGGCCATGACGGCGATCTGCCGGGAGAAATCGATCGAGCGGTGCGCGAACCGGTGGACCGGGTGGTCGAGCTGGGGCAGATGCATGCTCACGGGGACGCTCCTTCGAGGGTTACACCATTCATACCAGTAGCGGGCGGCCGGCGGGCCGCGGAGACCGGGTGTTCGCTTGTAGGCTGGCCGGATGGCACTGAACTTCGCCGGGCCCGAACCCGGACGCTGGATCGTCGACGCGCTCGCCGGGGACCTGACGGATCCGGGGGCCGCGCAGACCGTCGCCGGTCAGATCCCGGGCGGTTTCGAGGCGTACGCGCGCATCTTCCATCCCGCGCGCGACGACGACGGCCGTGCGGTCCGCTGGGCGGCGATCGCGGCGGGGCAGGGTACCGAGCTGCACGGCGAGGCCCAGTTCGCGGGCGTCTCCGGCCTGGACGACACCGGCCACCCGTGGCGCGAGGACGCGTGGGAGGGCGAACCGCCGTCGGGCGACGGCCTGCCGCAGCCGGATCTGGCGGCACTCGCCGCTGTCCTCGCCCGACACACCGGCACGCCGGACCGTCTCTACCTGGCACTGTGGAACGGCTACGCGTTCATCCACGGCGGCGACGCGGTGTCGGTGCTGTCCGCCGACGCCGGGGGACTCGACGAGGAGACCGCGGAACGCGAGGAGCGGCTCGAGCGGGAGCTGAAGCGGCCGGCCTTCGGCCCCGACGTGCTCGGTGGGCCGATGCTGGAGCTCGGCGACGAGGGCTACCGGGCCTACTTCGTGTTCTCCGGCACGTCCGGGGACCTCGCCCACCCGCTGTGGAAGCGGGGGTCGTCCTTCGAGGAGCGCCAGGCGCCGAACATGGCGTGGCCGGCCGACCATGCGTGGATGCTGTCCACGGAGCTCTACGAGGACAGCACGATCGTCGGCGGCAGCGCGGAGCTGGTCCGCGCGCTCGCCGGGGATCCGGATCTGGAGGTCCGCGCGGTCACCCGGGACTCCCGGCTGGACCTCGCGGGCGACACCGTCAATCCGCGGCCGGAATCGCCCGGACTCTGAGCCCCCGTCCCGCGGGAGGCGCGGGCGGAGGGGCCGCCGCGGATCGGCTCCGCGCCGCGTAGGTAGAATTGGGGGGTGTCCTCGCCAACTCCTGCCCCCCGGGGTCCCGTCTACGTGGATCACGCGGCGACCACGCCGATCTCGGCCCGCGCCCTCGCCGCGATGACCCGCGAGCTCGCACGGACGGGAAATCCGTCCTCCCTGCACGGTGCCGGCCGGCGTGCCCACATGGTGGTCGAGGAGGCGCGCGAGAGGCTCGCCGCGGCCGTCGGGGCCCATTCCTCCGAGGTGATCTTCACCTCGGGCGGAACCGAGGCGGACAACCTGGCGCTCAAGGGCCTGTACTGGGCCCGTGCCGCGCAGGACCCCCGGCGCCGCCGGATCCTCTGCTGCGCCGTCGAACACCACGCCGTCCTCGACGCTGTCGAATGGCTCGGGGAGCACGAGGGGGCCGAGGTCGTCTGGCTACCCGTGGACCCCCAGGGCCGCGTCCGTCCCGAGGAAGTGCGTGCCGAGATCGAACGCGATCCGGAGTCCGTCGCCCTGGTGACCGTCATGTGGGCCAACAACGAGGTCGGCGCCGTGCAGCCGCTCCCCTCCGTCGTGTCCGCCGCCGCCGCGCACGGTATCCCCGTCCACTCCGACGCGGTCCAGGCGTTCACCGCCGTGCCCGTGGACTTCGCGGGTTCCGGGTTGGCCACGCTGGCGCTGAGCGGCCACAAGATCGGCGGTCCGGTGGGGATCGGCGCGCTGCTGGTGCGCCGGGACGTGACGCTGACACCGGTACAGCACGGCGGCGGCCACGAGCGGGCGCTGCGTTCGGGGACGCTCAACGCGGCCGCGGCGGCGGCGTTCGCCGAGGCCGCGGCCGAGGGTGCGGAGCGCCTCGCGGGCGAGGCCGAACGGCTCGCCGCGCTCCGCGACCGACTGATCGCGGGCGTCCGCGAGGCCGTGCCCGAGGCCCGGCTCAGCGGTCCGGAGGACGCGGCGCACGCCGGGGAGCGGCTTCCCGGGAACGCCCACTTCACGTTCCCGGGCTGCGAGGGGGATTCGCTGCTGTTCGTCCTGGACATGCTGGGCGTCGAGTCCTCGACCGGGTCCGCCTGCACCGCGGGCGTGCCGAGGCCAAGCCACGTGCTGCTCGCCATGGGGTTGGACGAGGCGACCGCGCGGGGTGCCCAGCGCTTCTCGCTGGGGCATACGACGACGGAGTCCGACGTTGATACCGTGGTGGCTGCCCTTCCGGAGGCCTACGCGAGGGCATTGCGGGCGGGCATGGCGGCACAGAAGAGCAGCATCCAAACGGCGGGAACGGGATTCACGGCATGAAGGTCTTGGCAGCAATGAGTGGCGGGGTCGATTCCGCGGTGGCGGCGGCGCGCGCGGTGGACGCGGGGCACGACGTCGTCGGAGTGCACCTGGCGCTGAGCCGCATGCCGGGGACCCTGCGCACGGGCAGCCGCGGATGCTGCACGATCGAGGACTCGCGCGATGCGTGGCGGGCCTGCGACGTGCTGGGCATCCCGTACTACGTCTGGGACTTCTCCGAGCGCTTCAAGGAGGACGTCGTCGACGACTTCATCGCCGAATACGCGGCCGGACGCACACCCAACCCCTGTATGCGTTGCAACGAGCGGATCAAGTTCGCCGCGTTGCTGGAGAAGGCGATCGCGTTGGGTTTCGATGCCGTTTGCACGGGGCACTACGCGAAGGTCATCGAGGATGCGGACGGCAACCGCGAGTTGCACCGCGCGGCCGACTGGGCCAAGGACCAGTCCTACGTCTTGGGTGTGCTGACGCACGAGCAGCTCAAGCATTCGCTCTTCCCGCTCGCGGAGACGCCGTCCAAGGCGGAGGTTCGGGAGGAGGCGGAGCGGCGCGGTCTTTCCGTCGCCAACAAGCCGGACAGCCACGACATTTGCTTCATCCCCGACGGGGACACCCGGGGCTGGCTCGAGGAGCGCATCGAGATGAGCGAGGGCGAAATCGTCGACCAGTCCGGGACGAGTGTGGGCAAGCATCCCGGGGCCCACGCGTTCACGGTGGGCCAGCGCAAGGGACTCAAGCTCGGCCGTCCAGCTCCGGACGGCAAGCCCCGCTTCGTGTTGGAGATCCGTCCCAAGGAGAACAAGGTCGTCGTGGGGCCGGAGGCCCTGCTGGCCGTGGATCGGCTGCGGGGCATCAAGATCAGCTGGGCCGGTCTGCCCCTGGCCGAGGCGTTCTCCGGGGAGGCGTTCGAATGCATGGTCCAGGTGCGGGCCCACGCGGACCCAGTAGCGGCCCGGGCCTCACTGGCGCGGGTGGAGTCCGGCGCGGGCTCCGCGGCCGACGAACTCGTGGTGGACCTGGTTGAGCCGTTGCGCGGCGTCGCACCCGGGCAGACGATGGTGCTCTACCGTGGCACCCGGGTCCTCGGACAGGCGACCATCGACTCGGCGCGCAGCCTGGACTGGGATCCCGCGGCGGTTTCCTGAGTCTCAGCCGTCGCGGACCTGCTCGTCGACGACACCGATCATGCGGGTGCCAATGTCCTCGTACTCGCACCGGACACGTCCGGCGTCGACCGGTGGAAGCTGGTGTGGGGAGTGGTCGTCGCAGTGCACGAAATCGAAGTCCGGCCACCACTTCTTGGGCCGCGCAGCCTCGGAGTAGCCGCAGACGGTGCAGGTGAGATGGACCCAGACGGGGCGCTTGCCTTGGCGGTTCGCGCGCGATTGGACCAGCCACGCCGGCGGCTCGGCGACGAGCGCCGCAAGGTCCGCCTCGCTCATGCGCGCCGGAAGGTTGTGGCGCTTCGCCATCTCCACCGGAATATCTAGTGCTATGGCGGCGTCTCGTCGAGTCATCATGGCCATTAACACTAGGTCATCTCCGTCCCCGTACCGCGCGGGGCCGTGGCCTCGTAGGCTGGCCGCATGCGGCAGCGGACGCCGGGAGGGATGGTGTGGCCACGTGAACAGTGCGAGTGTGGATGTGCGGTCGATCTCCGTCTTCGTCGCGATCTCCTTCGGCCTCTCGTGGCTGATCGCGCTGCCCCTGTGGTTCGGGGCGGGCCTGGCGGATCCGCTGTTTCCCCTCTACGCGTTGGCCATGATGTCGACGCCCGCGATCGCCGCCCTGATCGTCGCCCGTTGGGTCGATCCCGGGGCACCGGGCGGGGAGCCACGCATAGCCCGCAGGCTCGGCCTCGTGCCGCTTCGGCCACTTGGCCGGCTCTCGCTGTATCTGGCAGCTGCCGTCGCGATCCCCGTGCTGTCGATTCTGGGCGGGTTGCTGATCGGTGCGGCCGCGGGTGTCTATCCGGCGGACTTCCTCAACGTCTCGGGCCTGCGGCAGCTGATGGCTGCCCAAGCGTCCTCGGCGGGCGTTGAGCTCCCCGAACTGTCCACGTCGGTTCTCGTTGCCGCGCAGTTCGTGAACATCGCGCTGGGAAGCCTTATCAACACGGTGCCGGCGCTGGGCGAGGAACTCGGCTGGCGTGGCTGGCTGGTGCCGCGGCTGCGGCCGCTCGGTACTGCGGGGATGATCCTGGTCTCCGGTGTGATCTGGGGTTTGTGGCATGCGCCCTTGGTACTGCTGGGCTACAACTACGCGCCTGCGCCGGAGTCGCTCGGCTTGTTGGCGATGTGCGGTCTGACGATCAGCTTCGGCGCGGTGCTGGCGTGGCTGCGCCTGGCGTCCGGCAGTGTCTGGCCCGCCGCGTTGGCCCACGGTGCCCTCAACGCGTCGGCCGGGCTCATGGTGGTCTTCGCCGTGCCCGGATCACTCGACACGCTACAGGTGGCGCCGCTCGGTTGGACTGGCTGGATCATCCCGCTCGCCCTCGGATCGGGACTGCTGATCCATCTCCAACGACGCGGCATGCGGAGCGATCAAGGGCGCGGCGACGAACCGGGCTTCTCCGGAAGCGCGGACGACGCGGGCGATCGCGTTTAGCGAAAGGCCCGTCCGCCGCCTCGCGACGATCGGTGTCCGACCGTGGCCCGGAGTACTGGAGGATCACCCC
>NZ_JBHDLJ010000011.1:0-121661 GCF_041877255.1 Arthrobacter halodurans | reverse complement strand
CGTGGAGGGCAAGTGGGCCCGCACACACACCTGTGGAGGGCAAGTGGGCCCGCGCAGGCCCCCGGCCGCCGGACGGAGGCGGCCTCCAGCTCGCCGGCCGCCATCGCCCGCTGTCCTAAAGCCCGAAGAACCTGCCCAACTCGGTGCCCCCGCCGCGCAGCGCCTCGACCGTCGCGGCGCTGATCCCGGCGAGCGCGTACGCGGCGACGGGAACGGAGAGCAGCCACTCGCGCACGGAGCCGGCATTGCCCAGCACCGGCACGGCGAGGTTGCCGTTGGGTCGCCAGACGTGGCGCAGCACCGGCACGCGGCCGAACCGGCGCGGGCGCCGAATCCTCAGCGGCCAGGTGAGTGCGACACCGCCCGTGGTGATCAGATCCCCCGCCACGTGAACGGCCGCGCCCAGGCCGACCGCCACCGCGAACCACCGCGGATCCTCCGGCGCGAAGAGTGCCACCAGCGCTCCCGCGGCGAGTCCTGCGGCCCAGGGGAATCGGCGCATGGTGTCGGGGATAAAGCGCAGCGCCTTCGCGGCGAACGCCGTCAGCAGGACGGTGGTGGCACCCGCACCGAGGTAGACCGTCCCGAAGCGGGCCGTCTCGAGGGTGACCAACCCCAGAACGCCAGCGATCACGACGGCGGCGACCAGTCCAAACAGCGAGTGCGTCCCCTTGCGGTGCCCGCCCATCGCCGCGCCCAGTCCGGCGCACAGCGCGTTGGACACCGGCGGCAACGCGTGCGCGATCGTGGCGTTGCGGTGGTCCGCGTCAGGCAGCAAGGCGGCCCCGGCGCAGACAAGGGCGCCGGTGAGCACGCCGGCAGGCGTCGCGTCGATCCACCCGAACCCCGCCACGACCAGGGCCGGGAGGGACGCGGCCAGCGCGTCCGGCACCCAAGGGACCTCCGCGGCCAGCGCGGCCACCGGGATCTCGGCCCGGGTGCTCACGGCCACCCAGGCGGCGGCCCCGCACGCGGCGTGGTTCCCACCCATCACGGGGCATCGTCTCCCTCATTCGTCGCGTGCGGGCCCCGCGCGGGACCCCGTTCAGCGTAGGGCGCACACCCCCTCCGCTGGCGGCAACGACACCGGTAGGCTGGGTCACATGAGCAGCATCCGCGACGCACGCCCCGGGGACGTCCCCGCCATCCTCGGACTCATCCGCGACCTCGCCGCCTACGAGCGCGAGCCGGACGCGGTGAAGAACACCGAGGATCTCCTACACAGGCACCTCTTCGGGCCCCATGCCCGCGTCAGCGCCCACGTGGTGGAGGACGTCCTGCCTGGCGCGGACGCACCGTCCGTCGTCGGCACGGCGATCTGGTTCCTGAGCTACTCCACCTGGGAGGGCGTCCACGGGATCCACCTCGAGGACCTCTACGTGCACCCCGGCGCCCGCGGCGCGGGCCACGGGAAGGCGCTGCTGCGGAACCTGGCGCGCATCGCCGTCGAACGCGGCTATGCCCGCGTGGAATGGAGCGTGCTGGACTGGAACGAACCCGCCATCGGCTTCTACGACGCGCTCGGCGCATCGTCGATGGACGGCTGGACGGTACGCCGGCTGGACGGCCGCGCCCTCCTCGAAGTCGGAAGCCCGCGATGAGCGCGGCGGGGCACCGCGTGGCAGCCGTCCATGAGTTCCGCGGCATGAGCGCCACCGAACACTACTTCTCCGTCCCCCTGGACCACGCCGCCCCCAGCAAGGAGACCATCACCGTCTTCGGCCGGGAGATCGTCTCGCTGGAGCACGAGGACCGGGAGCAGCTGCCGTGGCTGCTCTACCTGCAGGGCGGCCCCGGCGGCCAGGGGCCGCGGGTCTCCTCGCTGTCCGGGTGGATGGCGGAGGCAGCCAAGACGTTCCGCATCTTCCTGCTGGACCAGCGGGGGACGGGGCTGAGCACGCCCGCGACGCGGCAGACGCTGCCCCTGCGCGGCGACGCCGCCGCGCAGGCGTCGTACCTCACGCACTTCCGTGCCGACTCGATCGTCCGCGACGCCGAAATCATCCGGGAGGCGCTCGTGGGCGGGCGCTGGAGCACGTTCGGCCAGAGCTACGGCGGCTTCTGCACCCTGACGTACCTCTCCCTGGCGCCGGGCGGGCTCGAACGCTGCCTCGTCACGGGCGGGCTGGGACCGCTGGACGGCGATGCGGACCGTGTCTACCGCGCCACGTATGAGCGCATGGCGGCCCGCAACGCGGAGTACTTCGCCCGCTATCCGGAGGACCGGGTCACACTGACCCGGATCATCATGCACCTGCGGGACACGCCGGAAGAGACGCCCGAGCGGCTCCCGGACGGGCGCGTCGCGACCCCGGGGCTCGTCCAGATGCTCGGACAGTACCTGGGCGGCAATGCGCGGCTCGACCAGCTCCACCACGCCTTCGAGCAGGCCTTCGTGCCGACGCCCGCCGGCCCCGCCCTGTCGGACGCGTTCCTCGCCCTGCTCCAGGGACAGGTCTCCCGCCTCGGCAACCCGCTCTACGCCGCGATGCACGAGTCCATCTACGCCCAGGGCTCCGCCACCGCGTGGTCGGCGTGGCGCATGCTCGAGGAGTTCCCGGCCTTCCATCCCGACTCCCCCGACCCGCTCCTCACCGGCGAGATGGTCTACCCGTGGTACTTCGAGGACGATCCCGCCCTGCGGCCGCTGGAGCAGGTCGCCGAGCTGCTGGCGTTCAAGGACGACTGGCCGGACCTCTACGATCCCGAACGCCTCGGGGAAAACACGGTGCCGGTCGCGGCCGCGGTCTACACCCACGACGTCTACGTGGACGCGGCCCTGAGCCTGGAGACGGCCGCGCGGGTCCGGGGCCTGCGCGTGTGGGAAACCGACCAGTTCCACCACGACGGGATCTCCGACGACGGGGCCGGCATCTTCGCCCGGCTTCTGGGCATGACCGAGCCTGCGGGCGCCTAGGCCGGAGCGGGCTCGCCGCGTCTCGCCCGGACGCGGCGGACCTCGCGCAGGCACCACGCGGCGATGAAGCCGATCACCAGGAGCGCGGCCAGATTCAGGCCGCCGAAGCCCACGAGGGCCAGCACGACGCCGGAGCCCGCGGCCCCCAAGGCTCCGGCGGCCCCCATGAGCGTGTCGGAGAGTCCCTGGACCAGCACCCGGCGCTCCCCCGCCACGCTCTCGGCGACGAAGGCCGACGCCGAGATGACGGCCAGCGACCATCCCACCCCCAACAGGACCAGGCCGACCGTGACGGCGGCCTGCGCGTACTGCCCCAGGGCGGCCGTCAGGACCGCCGCCGCGAGCACCGCCTGGGCGGCGAGCATGACCTGCGGGCGGCCGAGCCTGTCGGCGAGCCAGCCGACGAGCGGGGACAGCGCGTACATGCCCGCGATGTGCAGGGAGATCGTGAACCCGATCAGCACCAGCGTGTCGGGCGAGGTCTCGTGGTGAGCCGCGGCGTGCCCCGCGCCGCCCGACGCCAGCTCCTTGAGGTGCACCGGCGTCATCGACATCACCGCCACCATGACCAGGTGCGCCGCGACGAGCGTCGAGATGCCCAGCCGCGCGCCGGGCGACGCGCGGACGGCCGCGAGGCCCTCACGGAGCCCCGCGCGGGGACGGTGCGTCCGGCCCGGCGCGCCCGTGCCGGTCTGCCGCGCGTAGTGCAGCGGATCGGGTCGCAGCCCGACGTTCAGCACCACGACGGCGAGCAGCAGGCCCGCCAGGGAGAAGAGGAACGGCCCGCTGAGCGGAGGCAGACCCAGGGCGGCACCGATCTCGCTGCCGGGGCCGATCAGGTTGGGGCCGGCGACGGCGCCGATCGTGATGGCCCAGACGACCAGCCCGAGGTCGCGTCCGCGCGTCGCGTCGGCGGCGAGGTCGGTGGCCGCGAAGCGTGCCTGAAGGTTCGCCGCGGTGCCCACACCCAGGAAGGCGGCGCCGAGCAGCAGGACGGCGAAGCTCCCGGTGACGGGCGCCAGCATCATGCCCACGGCGCCCAGCGCCGCGATCAGCAGGCCCGTGGACAGGGCGAAGCGGCGGCCCCGGCGCACGGCCAGGCCAGCGAGCGGGAGCGCCGAGAGCGCCCCGGCGACCGAGATCGCCGTCGTCGCCGCGCCGGCGAAGGCGTTGCTCCCCGTGAGGTCCACGGCCATGAGGGAGCCGATGGCCAGACCCGCGCCGTTGCCCACGCCGCTGAGCAGCTGGCCCAGCGACAGCGAGGCAACAACGCGGCGCTGGTGCGCCGCCCGCAGGGCGGCGGCATCCAGCGCCGCGTCATGTCGTTCAGTCACGCGCCCAGCCTAGCAACGGCCCGGCGCGCCCGCGCGTGGGCTAGTCGACGTCGCTCTTGGCACGCTCGATGTCCTGCGCCAGGCGCGCGTCCATGGCCGCCTTCTTGCCGGCCGGGCTCAGCAGGCTGGCCGCGGTCGCGATGACGATGGTCCCGAGGATGACGATCAGCGAGACGGCGGTGGAGATGTCCGGGACCCACTCGATGTGCTGGCCGCCGTTGATGAACGGCAGCTCGTTCTCGTGCATCGCGTGGAAGATCAGCTTGACGCCGATGAAGGCCAGGATGACGGACAGCCCGTGCTTGAGGTAGATCAGACGGTCCATGAGCCCGCCGAGCAGGAAGTACAGCTGGCGCAGCCCCATCAGGGCGAAGATGTTGGCGGTGAAGACGATGAACGCGCTCTGCGTGAGACCGAAGATCGCCGGGATGGAGTCGACGGCGAAAAGCAGGTCCGTCATGCCGATGGTGATGAAGACCAGGACCATCGGGGTGAACACGCGCCGGCCGTCGACGGTCGTGCGGAGCTTGTTGCCGTCGTAGTGCTCGCTCACCGGCAGGCGCTTGGTCAGGCGGGAGATCAGTCCGGACTCGGAGCCCTCTTCCTCGTCCTCGCCCTTGTCGGTGGCCTGCTTCCAGGCGGTCCAGAGCAGGAAGACGCCGAAGATGTAGAAGACCCAGGTGAAGTGCTCGATGACCGTGGCGCCGACCATGATGAAGATGCCGCGGAGGATCAGCGCGATGATGATGCCGAACATCAGCACCTCCTGCTGGTACTTACGGGGTACCGAGAAGCGCGCCATGATGATGATGAACACGAAGAGGTTGTCCACGCTCAGGCTGTATTCGGTGATCCAGCCGGCCACGAATTCCTGGCCGTAGTCCGGCCCGGCCTGCCAGAACATGAGGCCCGCGAAGACGAGCGCCAGGCTGACGTAGAAGCCGACCCACAGGCCGGCCTCCTTCATGGAGGGCTCGTGGGGGCGCTTGACCACGTACAACAGGTCGAACAGGAGGATGAGGCCCAGGACCACGAACGATATGGTCTGGAATTGGACAGAGAGTTGGTCTGACACGGTGACCTTTCTGGGCGGCGGGCAGCGCCGCGTGGGGGTACATGAGATGACCGCAAGTCTCTCCGCCGCCCGGTGGTCCGGGTCCGGCCACTGCGCCCGGCGGGGCGTCGCTGCCCTGCGTGCTGACGTTCACAGTGTTCGGGATACTCCCCTACGATCCGCCCAGTGTAGCCCAGACAGGGCACGACGGCGGAGCCCGCGACGCCGCGCGGACGCGGCGGGCGAACCGGATCCGTCCGCGCGGCGCGGGTTCGCCGGCATCGCCTGCCCGCGGTGCCCAGTCGCCCGCGATGCCCGGTCGCCCGCTAGGCGTGCCCGGCCTGTTTCATCTGCCGCAGTTCCTTCTTCAGGTCCCCGACCTCGTCGCGCAGACGCGCGGCGAGCTCGAACTGCAGCTCGGCCGCGGCGCCGTGCATCTGCTCGGTCAGCTGCGTGATCAGGTCCACGAGGTCCTCGGCCGGCACCGCGGCGAGCCCGTCGTGGCGGACCGTCGCCTCGGCCTTCTCCTTGGCGCCCTGGTTGCGCCGGGCACCCTTGACGAGCCGGTTGTTGCTGAGCAGCTCCTGCGTGTCGGCGTCCTCCCGCGCGATCTGGTCGGTGATGTCCGCGATCTTCTTGCGCAGGGGCTGCGGATCGACGCCATGCTCCAGGTTGTACGCGACCTGGATCTCGCGCCGGCGGTTGGTCTCCGAGATCGCGTGGGCCATCGAGTCGGTGATCCGGTCCGCGTACATGTGCACCTGTCCCGACACGTTGCGGGCGGCGCGGCCGATCGTCTGGATGAGCGACGTGCCGGAGCGCAGGAAGCCCTCCTTGTCCGCGTCGAGGATCGCGACGAGCGACACCTCGGGGAGGTCCAGGCCCTCGCGGAGCAGGTTGATGCCCACGAGCACGTCGAAGACCCCGAGCCGCAGCTCGCGCAGCAGCTCGACACGGCGCAGGGTGTCCACGTCCGAGTGCAGGTACTCGACCTTCACCCCGTGCTCCGTGAGGTAGCCGGTGAGGTCCTCGGCCATCCGCTTGGTCAGCGTGGTGACGAGCACGCGCTCGTTCTTGTCCGTGCGCTCTCGGATCTCGTCCAGCAGGTCGTCGATCTGGCCCTTGGTCGGCTTGATGACGATCTCGGGGTCCACCAGGCCCGTGGGGCGGATGATCTGCTGGACCACACCGTCGGACTTGCCCAACTCGTACTTGCCCGGGGTGGCCGACAGGTAGACCGTCTGACCGATCCGCTCGAGGAACTCGTCCCACTTCAGGGGGCGGTTGTCCATGGCCGAGGGCAGCCGGAACCCGTGCTCCACGAGCGTCCGCTTGCGGGACATGTCGCCCTCGTACATGGCGCCGATCTGCGGGATGGTCACGTGGGACTCGTCGACGACCAGCAGGAAGTCGTCGGGGAAGTAGTCGATGAGGCAGTGCGGGGCGGTCCCGGGGCCGCGGCCGTCGATGTGCCGCGAGTAGTTCTCGATGCCGTTGCAGAAGCCCATCTGCTGCATCATCTCGAGGTCGTACGTGGTGCGCATGCGCAGGCGCTGCGCCTCGACGAGCTTGTTCTGCCCCTCGAGCTCCTGCAGCCGCACCTGCAACTCGTCCTCGATCGCCGTGATGGCGCGGTTCATGCGCTCGGGCCCGGCCACGTAGTGGCTGGCCGGGAAGACGTACATCTCCGTCTCCTCGCGGATCACCTCGCCCGTGAGCGGGTGCAGCGTGTGGATCTTCTCGATCTCGTCCCCGAAGAACTCGATCCGCAGGGCCTGCTCCTCGTACATCGGGATGATCTCGACGGTGTCGCCGCGGACGCGGAACGTCCCGCGGTGGAAGTCCATGTCGTTGCGCGCGTACTGCATCGAGACGAACTTGCGCAGCAGGTCGTCCCGGTTCATCTCCATGCCCCGCCGGAGGGTCACCATGCCCGCCACGTACTCCTCCGGCGTGCCGAGGCCGTAGATGCAGGAGACCGTCGCGACGACGACGACGTCGCGGCGGGTCAGCAGCGCGTTGGTCGCCGAGTGGCGCAGGCGCTCGACCTCCTCGTTGACCGAGGAGTCCTTCTCGATGAAGGTGTCCGTCTGCGGCACGTACGCCTCGGGCTGGTAGTAGTCGTAGTAGGAGACGAAGTACTCGACGGCGTTGTTGGGCAGCAGTTCGCGGAACTCGTTGGCCAGCTGCGCGGCGAGCGTCTTGTTCTGCACCATGATCAGCGTCGGCCGCTGGACCTGCTCCACGAGCCACGCCGTCGTCGCGCTCTTGCCGGTGCCGGTCGCGCCGAGGAGGACCACGTCCTTCTCGCCGCCGTTGATGCGCTCCGCGAGCTCCTTGATGGCCTGGGGCTGGTCGCCCGCGGGCTGGAATTCGCTGATGACCTCAAACGGCGCGACGACGCGGTTGATCTGTTGGGCAAGGCTCATGGAACTAGGCTACGCCCAGCGGCCCACGCGTTGGGGCACTCCAGCCGTGGGCTTAATCGCCCGGACTCACGCGAGGTCCCCCTCGCGCACCGGCTGCGCGCGGGCCGCCAATGGAGCGATCCGCCCGTCCCACAACCGGTCCACGGCGGCCTCCAGTTCGGCGGTGGTTCCGGAGTTGTCCAGCACGACGTCGGAGACCGCCGCGCGTTCCGCGTCGGACGCCTGGGAGGCGATGCGTGCCTCGGCCTCCTCCGCGCTCATCCCGCGGCTCGCGACCATGCGCCGGATCCGCTCGTCCCTCGGCGCCTGGACGGTCACCACGAGGTCGAAGTTCTTCGCCTGGCCGCTTTCGACGAGCAGGGGGATGTCCTGGACGACGATCGAGCCCGGCTCGGCCCCGGCCCGGCGCCGGGCCGCCGCGGCCCGCACGAGCGGGTGGACGATGCCGTTGAGCAGCGCCAGGGCGTCCGGGTCCCCGAAGACCAGCGCGGCGAGGGCGGGACGGTCCAGCGATCCGGCCGGCCCCACGACGCCGGGGCCGAAGGCCTCGACCACGGCCGCGAGGCCGGGGGTCCCGGGTTCGAGGACCTGCCGGGCCAGCACATCCGCGTCGATCAGCACGGCGCCGCGTTCGGCCAGCCGCCGCGCGACGGCCGATTTCCCCGCGGCGATTCCTCCGGTGAGCCCGATGTTCAGCATGGTCTCAGCGTAGTGGCTCGCCTTCCGCGGCGCCCGTCCGGTGCCCAGGGGGCGGTAGGGTGCACCCAGAGGCACGGACCGGATGGACCACGGAGCTGAGACGGAGAGCCACCCATGACCACACCCCACGACGGCGCTGCCACCGGCCGCGCCGCGGCCGCCGCCCGCGCCACGACTGCCGCGCAAGCCGCCGCCGCCACCGAACCAGCCGCCGCCGCCGCGCAAGCCCCCGCCGCCGAACCAGCCGTCCTCGCGGACGCCGCGCTCGCGGACCGCGCCGCGGTCGCGGACCTCGCAGCCGCCCACGGCCTGGCCCTTGATCCGCGGTCCGTGCGGTTCAACGAGGCCGGGCTGGACTACCGCGTGGCGTTCGCGAACGACGCCGACGGCGCTGCGTGGGTGTTGCGCATGCCGCGGCGCCCCGACGTCGCGTCCAAGGTCGGCGAGGAGGCGGCCATCCTCCGGCACGTGCGGCCGCTGCTGTCGGTGGCCGTGCCCGACTGGCGGATCCAGGGCGAGGACCTCATCGCCTATCCGCTGTTGCCGGGAGCCGTCGGGCTGACCCTGGACGACAACAACGAACCGGTCTGGCACTACGACCGCGAGTCGCCGCGCCATGCCCGTTCCCTCGGCCTGCTCATCGCCGAGCTCCACGGCCTCGACACCGGTACGGCGCGGTCCGCCGGGGTCCCCGGCCAGACGCCGGAGGAGGTGCGGCGGGAGTGGTCGTCGGTTCTCGCGGACGTGCGGGCGGAGTTCGCGGTGGCGCCGGAACTGTCCGCGCGGTATTCGGCCTGGCTGGACGACGACGGCCTGTGGCCCGGAGAGACGGTCTTCACCCACGGGGAGCTGTACCCGGCACACCTGCTGCTGGACGAGGACCAGGACATCGTCTCGGTCCTCGACTGGACGACGGCCCGGGTGGGGGATCCCGCGCTCGATTTCGCCTTCCACCACCAGATCTCGGGCCCGGCCGCCTTCCGAACGGCGGTCGACGCCTACACCGAGGCGACCGGCAGGGCCCTGCCTCGACTCGAGGAGCGCTGCGCCGCCATTTTCTCCGCCGCGCCGCTCACCTACGCCCGCTTTGCGCTGACCACGGGCGTTCCCGAGCACGCCGCCGCCGCGGCCGCACTGCTCAATCCGGCCGGCGGCTAAGCTTGTCCGGTGGATGAAGACGGCAGCATCGCGACCAGCTACACGACCCTCGCCGGAGACCACGTGCGGGAAATCCAGATCCGGCGCTCGCGCTTCATCACCCACCTGCGCCGCTCCGGGACGGAGGACCAGGCGCGCGCCCTGGTCGCCGAGCTCCGCAAGACACATGTCGACGCGCGGCACCACTGCAGCGCGTTCGTGATCGGACCGGACCGTGCCGTCCAGCGCAGCAGCGACGACGGGGAACCGTCGGGAACGGCTGGCGCGCCCATGCTGGAAGCGCTGACGCGTCGGGAAACCGCCCCGGGACGCGCAGACCTCAGCGACGTGGCCGCCGTCGTCGTCCGCTATTTCGGCGGCGTGCTTCTCGGCGCGGGGGGCCTCGTGCGGGCCTACTCCGAGGCGGTGTCCGCCGCCTTGGACGACGCCACCCTGGTGCACCGGCAGCGCATGCGCCTGTTCGGCATCGACGCGGACCACGCCCGGGCCGGGCGGCTGGAGAACGAGTTGCGCGGGTTCGGAACAGAGGTCCTCGGCACCGACTACGGCGCGTCCGCGGCCACGCTGAGGATCGCCGTGCCGGACGACGCGGAAGCGGTCGCCTCCTTCGCCGAGCGGCTGGCGACGCTGACCGCCGGCGCGGCCACCGCCGTGCCCGGCGGCACGCGCTGGGTGGACCTCCCGTGAGCGGCGACGTGCGGCCGCCGGGCGACGCCCCGTCGCCGGGCCGCGCCGTCGAAGCGGGAGCCGTCGACGACGGCGTCGTCGCGGCGGGACCCGTCGCCGGAGGCGCCCTGGACTTGGACGCTCTGGACTTGGGCGCCCTGCGCCGCTGGCCCGACGTCGAGGCGCCGAACCTGCACGCGTACGACGCCGGCGACCGGCTGCTGCTGGAGACCGCCGGCTCGGCGGGCCTCCTGCCCGGGGTCGACGGGCGGGTCGCCATCGTCAACGACCACTACGGGGCCCTCACCCTGGGCGCACTGGCGATGGGCGCCAGCGGTCTGCGGGTCCACCAGGATGCGCTGTCCGGGGAACGCGCGATCGACGCCAACGCGGCCCGGCTCCACCCCGGCCGCCCGGCACCGGGCGTTCCCGGCTACCGCCACGTGCCGCTCGGACCCGCGCTGCTCGAGGGCGCGGCGGCCGTGCTGCTGCAGTTGCCGCGGTCCCTGGACGCGCTCGAGGAGATCGCGGCCCTGGCCGCCGCCCATGCGGCCCCCGACGCGGCCCTGCTGGCCGTCGGCCGGGTCAAGCACATGTCCCGGGCCATGAACTCGGTCCTGGACCGGTACTTCTCGGGCGTCGGCGCCGGGCTGGCGCGCCAGAAGTCCCGGGTCCTCACAGCGCGCCTCCCCCGGTCCGCGGCCGAGCGGCCGGGGCCGCGCTTTCCGCTGGCGGCGTCCCACGACGTCGGCCTCGCGAGGCCGTTGGAACTGCGCGCGCTCGGGGCGACCTTCGGCGGGGCCAAGCTGGACCCCGGCACCCGGTTCCTGCTGCCCCACCTGGCCGGCCTGCGGGACGTCCGCTCCGCCGTCGACCTTGGGTGCGGCAACGGCACCATCGCCGCCTACCTCGCCCTCGCGCGTCCGGGGGTCCGCGTGCTGGCCTGCGACCAGTCGGCGTCCGCCGTGGACTCCGCCCGCGCCACGGCCGCGGCGAACGGCGTCGCCGACCGGGTGGAGGCCATGCGCGACGACGCCCTGTCCGCCGTTCCCGACGGATCGTGCGAGGCCGTGGTGCTCAATCCGCCGTTCCACATGGGCAACACGGTGCACGCCGGCATCGCGCTGAAGCTCATCGCCGACGCGGGGCGGGCGCTGGTCCCGGGCGGGGAGCTGTGGTGCGTCTGGAACTCCCACCTGGGCTACCGGCCCCACCTCCAGCGTCTGGTCGGTCCCACGCGCCAGGTCGCGCGGAACCCCAAGTTCACCGTCACGGTGTCCACGCGGTCCGTGTCCTGACTCCTCCCGGCGGTCCCCCCGCATGCCGGGGACCCCGGCGCCGGCGAGGTGCCGCCCCCAACGACGAGGGTCCCCCCGCCTTGCGGCGGGGAGACCCTCGTGTGCTACCTCAGGCGGCGCGGACGCCGCCGTGGGTGGGCGACTTAGGCGCCGGTGAGCTTCTCGCGCAGTGCGGCGAGAGCCTCGTCGGAGGCCAGGGTGCCGGCCTCCGGGGCCGGAGCCTCGGAGGAGTAGCTCGTCGACGCGGACTCGCCGCCACCCTCGGTGGCTGCGGTGTCCTCGGCCATGTGGCGCGCGACCTGCTTCTTGTGCGCTTCCCAGCGGGCCTGGGCGTCGGCGTACTGCTGCTCCCAGACGGCGCGCTGGCTCTCGAAGCCCTCGAGCCACTCGTTGGTCTCCGGATCGAAGCCCTCGGGGTACTTGTAGTTGCCCTCGTCGTCGTACTCCGCGGCCATGCCGTAGAGTGCCGGGTCGAACTCGGTGCCCTCGGGGTCGACCCCGTCGTTGGCCTGCTTCAGCGAGAGGCTGATGCGGCGACGCTCCAGGTCGATGTCGATGACCTTGACGAACAGCTCGTCGCCCACGGAGACGACCTGCTCGGCCAGCTCGACGTGGCGCACGGCCAGCTCCGAGATGTGCACGAGGCCCTCGATGCCGTCCTCGACGCGCACGAACGCGCCGAACGGAACGAGCTTGGTGACCTTACCCGGGACGACCTGGCCCAGGGCGTGCGTGCGGGCGAAGGTCTGCCACGGATCCTCCTGCGTGGCCTTGAGCGACAGCGAGACGCGCTCGCGGTCCAGGTCCACCTCGAGAACCTCGACGGTGACTTCCTGTCCGACCTCGACAACCTCGTTCGGGTGGTCGATGTGCTTCCAGGACAGCTCGGAGACGTGCACGAGGCCGTCGACGCCGCCCAGGTCCACGAAGGCGCCGAAGTTGACGATCGAGGAGACGACGCCGGGACGGACCTGGCCCTTCTCCAGCTTGTTGAGGAACGTCGAGCGCACCTCGGACTGGGTCTGCTCGAGCCACGCACGGCGGGACAGGACCACGTTGTTGCGGTTCTTGTCCAGCTCGATGATCTTCGCCTCGATCTGCTGGCCGATGTACGGGGCCAGGTCGCGCACGCGGCGCATCTCGACGAGGGACGCCGGGAGGAAGCCGCGCAGGCCGATGTCGAGGATGAGACCACCCTTGACCACCTCGATGACGGTGCCGGTGACGACGCCGTCCTCTTCCTTGATCTTTTCGATGTCGCCCCAGGCGCGCTCGTACTGCGCGCGCTTCTTGGAGAGGATCAGACGGCCTTCCTTGTCCTCCTTGGTGAGGACGAGTGCCTCGACGTTGTCGCCGACGGCGACGACGTCGCCCGGGTCAACGTCGTGCTTGATGGAAAGCTCGCGGGAAGGAATGACACCCTCGGTCTTGTAACCGATGTCGAGCAGAACTTCATCGCGGTCGACCTTGACGACGATGCCCTCGACGAGGTCCCCATCGTTGAAGTACTTGATGGTGGCGTCGACGGCGGCGAGGAAGTCTTCAGCAGTACCGATGTCGTTGATCGCGACCTGAGGGGTACCGGTCTTCTCGTTGGAGGTGATGGTCATGTAGTAGGGGCTCCGATGTGGATAGTCTGTGGTGAGTCGGGCGGCCGGAAGTCCCGGCATTTTCCGACAGGTGAAAACTCTGTGGACGCGTTTCTTCCGCGCGCGGTTGCACGCGGGAGACGCCCGATAAGTCTAACGGCTCAGCCAAGGCCGGTCAAAGGACGCACCGTGCCCGGCGGGAGCCGGAATCCGGGCCTCAGAAGTGGGTGATGCAGTACGGGCGCTCCGCGGTGCCGAAGAGCCGCTGCAACGCCTCCACTCCCGTCCCGTCGACACCGGGCAGGCGCCCCGCGGACGCGAGGGTCCGGGCTCCCGCCCCTCCCAGGTACAGCGACCCGAGGACGTCCACGGCGACGCGGGCGTCGACCGTTGCGTCGTCCCGGAGCCGCTCGACGCCCGCCCGGCCGGCCGCCACGTCCACGCGGAACCGGCCCGCGGCGAGGCCGAGGTCGTCGACGATCTCCAGCGAGACCTCGCCGTCCCGCTCGTACGGCCGCGCGGACAGCGCCGCGACGGGGTCCAGCACCCGCAGCCACAGCACGTCCTCGACGGACTTGACCTCGTAGCCCCGGCCGTCCAGCATGCTCCACGGCAGCGGGTCCTCCACGGGCGCCGCGGGAAACCGCACGCGCTCGACGAGGTCCACCGCGCCGAGGTACCGCCAGAGCTCCACGTAGGCGTCCTGGGAGGCGGCGACCAGGTCCACGATCTTCAGCGTCGGCGGCTTCGTCTCCCACCCGGCGAACTTGTAGCTGGCGTAGCCGTCGGCGCGGCCCTCGGCGTCGTAGTGCACGGCGACGCGCAGGGCCTTGTCGACCTCGGGCTTGTCGCCGCCCCAACGGCCGGAGGCGCGCTTCGCGTAGCCGAACTGGCGCCCCACGGATCCGGTGGTCCGGCCGTGGAAGCGTTCGAAGATCCGCGGGGCCAGCCCGAGCATCGACGCCGGGTCCGCGACCTCGACGCTGCCCGTCGCCGGCGCGCGCAGGCCGAAGCGCTCGCGGACGTCGACCTCGACCTCGCGGGTGAACGTCGCCACCCCGAAGCCGAAGCGGCCGTAGATGGTCGCCTCCGAGGCGGTGAGCGCGGCCATGGCCAGCCCCCGGGACGCGGCCCGGCGGAGGTCCTCGGTCATCATGGCGCGCAGGATGCCGCGGCGGCGGTGCGTCGCCCGGACCGTGACGGCGGTGACCTGGTGCGTGGGCAGCATGCGGCCCGCCCCGACGTTCAGGTCGTTCTCCAGGGTGGCGTAGGTCGCGACGGGGACCTCGGGGTCCCACACGCCGGGGCGCTCGGTGTCGTCGTAGGCTCCCCAGAGCGTGCGCCCGTCCGCCATGTAGGCGCGGGTGAACTCCGCGTCGTGCGCGGGGTCGGCCGCGCCGTCGTGGAATCCGAAGCTCACCGCCTCGAACCAGGCCTGCGTGCGTGCGTCCGGCCGGTCGCCGTCGAGGCCGGCGGGGAAGCGTTCGATACGGATCTCGCCGCGCGTGGCGGTGCGCGGGTCCGGTGTTGTGGTGTCCATGCTTCCCGAGCCTAGTGGCCGGCGGCGTGCCAGTTCGCGCCGGTGCCGACCGACACGTCCAACGGGACGGTCAGCTCCGCGGCCGAACCCATCCACTCGCGCACCATCGCGTCGACGGCCGCCAGCTCGCCGGGCGCGACCTCGAGCACGAGCTCGTCGTGGACCTGGAGCAGCATCCGGGACTGCAGCCCCTGCTCCCGCAGGCCCTCGTCGACCCCCAGCATGGCGCGCTTGATGATGTCGGCCGCGGACCCCTGGATGGGCGCGTTGAGCGCGGCCCGCTCCGCCATGTCGCGCAGCTGCCGGTTGTCGCTGGAGAGATCCGGCAGGTAGCGGCGCCGGCCCTCGATGGTGGACGTGAATCCGTCGATCCGGGCCTGGTCGACGACGGAGCGCAGGTAGTCGCGCACCGCGCCGAAGCGGGTGAAGTAGTTCTTCATCAGCGTGCGCGCCTCGTCGACGGGGATGTTCAGCTGTTTGGACAGGCCGAAGGAGCTCAGGCCGTAGGCCAGCCCGTAGGACATCGCCTTGACCTTCGACCGCATCTGCGGCGTCACGTCCTCCGGCTCGACGCCGAAGACCTGGGCGCCCACGAACCGGTGCAGGTCCTCGCCGTCGCGGAACGCCTGGATCAGGGCCTCGTCGCCGGAAAGGTGGGCCATGATGCGCATCTCGATCTGCGAGTAGTCGGCGGTCAGGAGCGTCTCGTAGCCCTCGCCGACGACGAAGACCTCGCGGATGCGGCGGCCCTCCTCGCTGCGCACGGGGATGTTCTGCAGGTTGGGGTTCAGGGAGGACAGGCGTCCGGTGGCCGCCACGGTCTGGGCGTAGGTCGTGTGGATGCGGCCGTCGTCGGCCACCGACTTCCGCAGGCCCTCGACCGTCTGCCGCAGCTTGGTGGCGTCGCGGTAGGCCATCAGGGAGGCCAGGAACGGGTGCCGGGTCTTTTCGAGCAGGTCCGCCAGCGAGTCGGCGTCCGTGGTGTACCCGGTCTTGATCTTCTTGGTCTTCGGCAGCTCGAGCTCCTCGAAGAGCACGACCTGCAGCTGCTTCGGGGATCCGAGGTTCACCTCGTGCCCGATCGCCGCGTAAGCCTCCGAGGTCGCCCCGTCGATGGTCTTCGTGAAGTCGGACAGCAGCGTGTCCAGCTTCCCCGTGTCGATCGCGATGCCGGTCCGCTCCATGTGCGCGAGGACGACCGACAGCGGGATCTCCATGCCGCGCAGGAGCGTGCCCGCCCCCCGCTCGACGACCTGGCCCGCCAGGTACAGGCTGAGCTCGCGGACCACGTGGGCGGCCCGGGCGGCCGGGGCCGCGGCGTGCGCACCGCCGAGCTCCAGCGGGAGCTGGCCCTCGGCGGACGCCGGCGCCGCGTCGAGCGCGATCCGCAGGTGGTACTGCGCGATGTCCGCGAGCTCGTGGCTGCGGCGGTCGGGCTGGATCAGGTACGCGGAGACCATCGTGTCGTCCACGACGCCGCCGAGCTCGATGCCGCGCTCCAGCAGCAGCTTGTAGCCGGCCTTGAAGTCGTGCAGGGCCTTCTTGTAGTCCGCGGAGTGGAGGACCTTCGCGAGCGCGGTGGCCGTCGCCGCGTCGGACTGCTCCAGGTCGGCGTAGGCCGTGGCGCCCTCGGAGGCGAACGCGACGCCGACCGCGTCCAGCGCGCCGCCGGCGGCGGGCGCGGTGGCCAGGTGGACGCCGATCGTGTGCGCGCCGTGGTCGCCGAACCACGCCTCGACGGACTCCGGCGTCGTCAGCAGGGTGGGTTCCGGCACGTCGGCGGCATCCTCCGTCTCGGCCTCCTCCTCCCCGAAGAGGTCGAAGAGCCGCTTGCGGAGGGTGTTGAACTGCAGGGCGTCGAAGAGCTCCTCGATGGCCTCGCGGTTGGGGTGGTCCAGCTCCAGGGCCTTCAGCGTCACGGGAAGCTCGAGTTCGCGCAGCAGGTGGTTCAGCTCGCGGTTTCGCTTGACGTTGTCGACGTTCTCGCGCAGCGAGTCGCCGACCTTGCCCTTGATCGCGTCGAGGTTCTCGAGGATCCCCTCGAGCCCCCCGTACTGGTTGATCCACTTCGCGGCGGTCTTCGGGCCCACCCCGGGCACGCCCGGCAGGTTGTCGGCGGTCTCGCCGACCAGGGCCGCGAGGTCCGAGTACCGCTCGGGCCGGACGAAGTACTTGGCCTCCACCGCGTCGCCGTCCATCGGCGGGATGTCGGAGACGCCCTTCTTCGGGTAGAGCACCGTGGTCTTGTCGGTGATCAGCTGGAACGCGTCGCGGTCGCCCGAGACCACCAGGACGTCCCATCCGGCGTTTTCGCCGCGCGCGGCCAGCGTGGCGATGATGTCGTCGGCCTCGTACCCGTCGAGCGTGATCGACGGGATGTTCATGGCCTCCATGACCTTCTGGATGAGGTCGATCTGCCCGAAGAACTCCTCGGGGGTCTTGTTCCGGCCGGCCTTGTACTCCGTGTACGCCTCGGAGCGGAACGTGGGCGTGTCCAGGTCGAAGGCCACCCCGACGTGCGTGGGCTTCTGCTGGCGGATCATCGTGAGCAGCATCGAGACGAAGCCGTAGACGGCATTGGTGTGCTGTCCCGTGTCCGTGGAGAAGTTCTCGACCGGGAGCGCGTAGAACGCCCGGAACGCCATGGAATGGCCGTCGATGACGAGAAGTCGCTGGGGCGCGCTGGCTTCGGTTTTGGCTGTTTGGCTCACAGGTGCCAGCCTAGTTGCCATGACTGCGAATTTCACAGGCGGACCCGGCTCCCCCACGACGCCCCGCGACGACGCGCGGACGGACGCGGGGGGCGCGGCGCCGGAGGCGGGCGGCGCGGGACCGGGCGAGCCGTTCGAGGCCCAGCTCGCCGCCCACGGCGTGCCCCGGGAGATGCGCGCGCGGTTCCGCGCGCACGGCGTCGGAACGCTCGTGGAGAAGCTGGGCATCGTGTTCACCGAGCTGACCGCGGACCGCGTCGTCGCGACGATGCCCGTCGAGGGGAACCAGCAGGTCGCCGGCATCCTGCACGGCGGCGCGAGCGTGGCGCTGGCCGAGACGCTGGGGTCCTTCGCCGCCGCCGTCCACGCGGGGGCCGCGAAGCGGCCCGTCGGCGTCGACATCTCGGCGACGCACCACCGACCGGGCCTCTCGGGGCTGGTCACCGGGGTCTGCACGCCGATCCACCTCGGGCGCACCATCACGACGCACGAGATCGTCATCACCAACGAGGACGGCAAGCGGGTGTGCACCTCGCGCATCACCAACATGCTCCTGGACCGCTGACGGGCGCGCACGCCGCGCGTTGCCGACGCGCTCCCGGACGGCTGACGCCCAGAATGCGGGGAGTCCGTCAGGAGTCCGGGCGGGCCGGCGCCGGCCTGACGATGTCGTAGCGCGTCTCGTGGACCCCGCGGCCGTGGTCGGTGTGGGAGATCTCGGCAAGCCGCGCCGTGCCGCGCAGGGCGAAGAGCGGCTTCCCGCCTCCGAGGACCACGGGCACGGTGAAGTGGATCAGCTCGTCGAGGAAGCCCCCGTCCACGAACTGCCCCGCCACGGATCCCCCGCCGACCACCCAGACGTCCTTGCCGCCGGCGTCCTCCGCGATGTCGTCCACCCATTCGGACACGTCGCCGCGGATGAAGGTGAGGTTCGCCCCGGGGAAGGCCGCGAGCTCGCGGTGGGTGAAGACCCAGGTGGGTAGATCGGCGTAGGGCCAGTCCCCGTCGGCGTGGGCCAACAGCCAGCCGTAGGTGTCGGCGCCCATGACGAGCGCGCCCACCTCGGCCAGGAAGGACGACATGGACTCCTCCTGCCCGTCGAATTCGACCTCGAGGAGCCAGTCGAGGTTGTCCCGCTCGTCCGCGATGTAGCCGTCCGCGGACGAGGCAACGTAGTACCGGAAGCGCGCCATGCACCCCATGGTAGGCGGTCGTCCCGCCGTCGTCAGCGGCCGCGGCCACGGATCGGCGGCGACCCCGGTTAGGCCGCCGCGGGCGCCGGTGCGCGGAGCCTGTGGAGGGTGGTGCGGTGCCCGAGGTGGGACTCGAACCCACACGCCTTGCGGCGCCGCATTTTGAGTGCGGTGCGTCTGCCATTCCGCCACTCGGGCCAGCTCTTCCGCGTGCCGCGTCCGCGCGCCGGGACGGGCGTTGGACAGGCGAAGATCACAGCGAAAGCGTTGCGGTAAACCACTGTACATGCCGATAGGCTTGACCCGGAATCCGTTCACCACCCACGCCCGGACGCGCTTCGGGCAGCCAGGAGCACCAGTCATGACGGAAGCAATCGCCGAGGAATCCCCCGTGCCCGCGCGCCGGGTCGTGGTCGCCGAGGACGAGACCCTGATCCGCCTCGACATCGTCGAGATCCTGCGCGGCGAGGGCTACGAGGTGGTGGGCGAGGCGGACAACGGCGAGAAGGCCATCGCGTTGGCCCGCGAGCTGCGCCCGGACCTGGTGCTCATGGACGTCAAGATGCCGGTGATGGACGGCATCACCGCCGCGGAGACCATCGTCAAGGAGCGGATCGCCCCGGTGGTTCTCCTGACCGCCTTCAGCCAGAAGGAACTGGTGGAGCGCGCCCGCGAGGCCGGCGCGATGGCCTACGTCGTCAAGCCGTTCGGCCCGAACGACCTCATCCCGGCCATCGAGATCGCCATGTCCCGCCACGAGGAGGTCATCGCCCTCGAGAAGGAGGTCGGCGACCTGCAGGAGCAGTTCGAGACCCGGAAGCTCGTCGAGCGCGCCAAGAGCGCCCTGACCACCAAGATGGGCCTGTCCGAGCCCGAGGCGTTCCGCTGGATCCAAAAGACCTCGATGGACCGCCGGCTGAGCATGCGCGAGGTGGCGGAGACCATCATCAACCAGGTCAAGTAGTCACCCTCGCCCCGCCGCGCCTTCGGCGGCCGCGATGTGGCGCACGGTCCGCAGGAAGCTGTCGGGGTTCAGGGAGATCGAGTCGATTCCCTCGCCCACGAGGAAGCGTGCGAAGTCGGGGTGGTTGCTGGGGCCCTGCCCGCAGATGCCGATCTTGATGCCCGCGGCGTGGGCCTTGCGGATCGCCTCGGCGATCATGCGCTTCACGGCCTCGTCGCGCTCGTCGAACAGCGCCGCGAGGTCCCCGGCGTCGCGGTCCACGCCCAGGACCAGCTGGGTGAGGTCGTTGGACCCGATGGAGAACCCGTCGAAGCGCCGCGCGAACTCCGTCGCGAGGACGACGTTGGAGGGCACCTCGCACATCATGTAGACCCGCAGCCCGTGCCGGCCCCGCTCCAGGCCGTGCTCGGCCATCACGCCGAGCACGCGGTCCGCCTCCGCCGTCGTGCGGCAGAACGGCACCATGACCACCACGTTGTCGAAGCCCAGCCGCTCCCGGACGGCGCGCAGGGCCCGGCACTCGAGCCCGAACCCCTCGCGGTACCGCGGGTCGTAGTAGCGCGAGGCGCCGCGGAACCCGAGCATCGGGTTCTCCTCGTGCGGCTCGAACGCGGCGCCCCCGAGCAGGTGCGCGTACTCGTTGGTCTTGAAGTCGCTGAGCCGGACGATCGCGGGATGCGGGTGGTAGGCGGCGGCGAGCTTGGCGATGCCGAGTGCCAGCCGCTCCACGAAGTACTCGCGCGGGTCCGCGTAGCCCGCGGTCAGCTCCGCGATGCGCCGCAGGTCCTCGGGGTCGGCGACGCGTTCGGGGTGCACCAGCGCCATGGGGTGGATCTTGATGAGGTTGTTGATGATGAACTCCATGCGCGCCAGCCCGACGCCGGCCGCGGGCAGACGCCACCAGCGGAAGGCCGCCGCGGGGCTGGCGATGTTCACCATGACATCGGTGCGGGTGGCCGGGAGGTCGCCGAGATCGATCTCCTCCGTCTCGAACGCGAGCGCGCCGGCGTAGACGTGCCCCACGTCCCCCTCCGCGCAGGAGAGCGTGACGGTCGACCCGTCGGCGAGGACCCGGGTCGCCGTGCCCGTTCCCACGAGCGCGGGCACCCCCAGCTCACGGCTGACGATGGCCGCGTGGCTAGTCGGTCCGCCGTGCTCGGTGACGATCCCCGCGGCGCGGCGCATCACGGGCACCCAGTCGGGATCGGTCATCTCCGTGACCAGGATGGAGCCGTCGCGGAAGTCCTCGATGTCGCGGGGGTGGCGCACCACGCACACCTGCGCCACGACAATGGCGTCCCCGACCGCGCTGCCCGAGACGAGCCGGTCCCCCGTACCGGTGAGCCGGTGGACCGTGAACCGCAGCCCGTCCCGGCGGGCCTGCACCGTCTCCGGCCTGGCCTGCACCATGAACAGGGCGCCGGTCGTGCCGTCCTTCGCCCACTCCATGTCCATCGGCCGGCCGTAGTGGCGCTCGACGACGACGGCCCAGCGCCCGAGCTCCAGGATCTCGTCGTCGCTCAGCACCGCGGCGCGGCGCTCGGCGTCCGTCGTCTCGACGAGGCGCGTGGCGCCTCCCGCGTCGGCGTCGTAGACCATCTTCACGTTCTTCGCGCCGATCGACCTCTCGAGGATCGGGACCACCCAGGGGCGTCCGAGCAGCGGCTTGAAGACAACGTACTTGTCCGGGTCCACGCTGCCCTGCACCACCGTCTCCCCCAGCCCCCACGCCCCGCTGATCACGGCGGTCCCCGGGAATCCGGTGTCGGGGTCGATCGAGAACATGACGCCCGAGGCGCCGACGTCGGCGCGGACCATCCGCTGGACGCCGATCGAGAGCGCGATGGAGAAGTGGTCGAAGTCCTTGGCCTCGCGGTAGCTGATGGCCCGGTCGGTGAAGAGGGACGCGAAGCAGCGGCGGCACGCGTCGAGGAGGTCGTCCTCGCCACGGACGTTGAGGAACGTCTCCTGCTGTCCGGCGAAGCTGGCGTCCGGCAGGTCCTCCGCGGTCGCGCTGCTGCGCACGGCGACCGGCGGGTCGGGGGCGCCGGCGCGGCGGCCCAGCTCGCGGTACGCGGAGCGGATCGCCCCGGCGGTGGCCTCCGGGAACGTCCCGCCGAGGAACAGGGCGCGGAGGCCCTCGCCCGCGGCGCGCAACGTGGTCGTGCCCGCGCGGTACCCGCCGACGAGGGCGCGCAGCGCGTCCTCGATCCCGTTGTCCGCGACGAACGCGCGGTACGCGTCGGCGGTCGTGGCGAATCCCTCCGGGACCCGCACGCCGGAGGAACCGAGCGCCCGGGTCATCTCCCCCAGCGAGGCGTTCTTGCCTCCGACACGCCCGACGTCGCCCATGCCGACGCCCTCGAACCAGACCACGTGCTCCGGCGCCATGCCGCCACCTCCGCCGTCGTGCGGACGGCACCGGGCGGCGCCGCCGCTGTGTCCCGCCGATCAGGCCTCAGGTGGCCCAGGCGCGGATGAGTTCGGTGCAGGCCCGCTCGCAGCGCAGGCAGGCCTCGGCGCTGAGCACGCAGTGCCGGTACGTCTCCGCGTGGCGGGCGCACACGGCCTCGCACTCGCGCACGGCCTCGGTGCAGGCCTCGACCAGCGCGGCGATGAGCGGCCCCGCCTCGGATCCCGTCCGGGACAGGACCGCGGCGGTGGCCAGGCAGACGTCGGCGCAGTTCTGCTGCACGCGGATGCAGGCGCGCAGGTCCAGGGCCTCGTCCTCCTGCAGGCAGGCGTCCGCGCCCGTCAGGCAGGCCTGGGCGGCGGCGAGGCAGGCCTCGATGCAGGCGCCGTCAGCGAGCCGGTCGTCGGGGTCGCCCTCGGGGGCCGAGGGGTGCGCGGCGAGCACACGGCGGGTCCACGTCATCTGGTCCTCCTCCACGGGGTTCGCGCGGGCCGTCCCGACTGCCGTGGGCGGTGCGGGGACGCTCCGGCGCCTTGAACACAGGGTACGCCCGGCGCGCGCAAACGTCGCCGGGTTGCGCGCGGGTTTAAGTCACACGGGGCATGACGCGGGGGCCGAACGGGCGAAGGACCGGCGCCCCGCAGGGGAACCGGTCCTTCGCGGCCGCGGGCGACGGCCTCGTCCGCCCCAGGCGACGGCCGAGGCGGCCGGGGCCGGACCCCGGCGGTGGGCCTGGCCTAGGCCTCGCCCCGCATGCGCGCGATCATCTCGGCCATCGCCTGCTCCTTCGTGCGCCACGGGCCGACCTTCTCCCGCTCGGGGACCTTGGCGCCCTCGACGAGCTGCCCGGCGTCCGCCACGTCCCCGATGCGGTGCACGCGCAGGGAGTTCGTGGAGCCGGCCTGCCCCGGCGGGGAACCGGCGACGATGACGACGAGGTCGTTGGCCTCGGCCAGGCCCTCGTCGAGCAGGGCCTGGTCGACCTGGGCGGTCATCTTGTCCGAGTGGTCGGCGAACTCGACCAGCCGCGGCTGGATGCCCCAGATCAGCGTCATGATGTTGTACGTGTGCTTCAGGGGCGTGAAGCCGAGGATCGGCAGCTTGGGCCGCAGCCGCGACAGCCGCCGCGCGGAGTCGCCCGACTGGGTGAACGCGACGATGTACTTGGCGTCCAGCTGGTCACCGATGTCGACGGCGGCACGGGTGATGGCGCCGCCGCGGGTGCGCGGCTTGCTGCCCAGCGGGGGAATCCGCTGCAGTCCGTGGTCCTCGGTGGCCGAGATGATCCGGGCCATCGTCTCCACGGTCTCGATTGGGTAGGCGCCGACGCTCGTCTCGCCGGAGAGCATCACCGCGTCCGCCCCGTCGAGCACGGCGTTCGCGCAGTCGGAGGCCTCGGCGCGCGTCGGCGTCGGGCTCTCGATCATGGACTCCAGCACCTGCGTCGCGACGATGACCGGCTTCGCCCAGCGGCGGGCGAGCTCCACGGCGCGCTTCTGGACCAGCGGCACCTCCTCGAGGGGCAGCTCCACGCCGAGGTCCCCGCGGGCCACCATGATCGCGTCGAAGGCGTCGATGATCTCCTCGAGGGCGTCCACGGCCTGGGGCTTCTCGACCTTGGCGATGACGGGCAGGCGGAGGCCCTCCTCGTCCATGATCTCGTGGACCCGGTCGATGTCGGCGGCGTTGCGCACGAACGACAGCGCGACCATGTCGACCCCGGCGCGGATGGCCCAGCGCAGGTCCTCCTCGTCCTTGTCGCTCAGGGCGGGGACGTTGACGGCGACGCCGGGGAGGTTGATGCCCTTGTTGTTGGACACCTCCCCGCCGACGACGACCTCGGTGACAACGCTCGTGTCGGTGACCTCCACGGCGCGCAGCGCGACGCGGCCGTCGTTGACCAGCAGGCGGTCCCCGACGGCGACGTCGTGCGGCAGTCCCTTGAACGTCGTCGAGCACAGCTCGCGGGTCCCGGGGACGTCCTCGACCGTGATCGTGAACCGGTCCCCCACCTTGAGCAGGTGCGGCCCGTCCGTGAAGCGGCCCAGCCGGATCTTCGGTCCCTGCAGGTCGGCGAACACGCCGACCGGGCGGCCGAGCTCCGCGGACGCCTGTCGGACGTTCGCCAGGTTCTCCGCGTGCGTGGAGTACTCGCCGTGGCTCATGTTCAACCGGGCGACGTCCACCCCCGCCTTGATGACCTGGAGCGTCTTCTCGTAGGTGCCGATCGCCGGCCCAAATGTCGCAACAATCTTCGCGCGTCTCATATCGTCAGCCTCTCCGCCTTTCCTTGTCCGGTGCCCGGCGGCGACGTGCCGCCGTCAGAGCATGGTGATGGCGTGGTCCGTCGGCGCCACCGGCGCCGGCAAGCGGGTCTCACCCATCAGGTACTTGTCCACCGCGGCGGCGCAGGCGCGCCCCTCAGCGATGGCCCACACGATCAGCGACTGTCCGCGGCCAGCGTCGCCGGCGGCAAACACGCCGGGCGTGTTGGTCATGTAGTAACCGTCACGGGCGACGTTGCCCCGGTTGTCGAACTCGGTGCCAGCCTGCTCCGCGAGCCCCGCGGGCTCGGGCCCGGTGAAACCGAGGGCCAGGAAGACGAGGTCGGCGGGGATGACGCGCTCGGTGCCGGCCTTCGGGACGCGCTTTCCGTCCACGAATTCGGTTTCCGCCACCATGATGCCCGTCACACGGCCGTCCTCTCCGACGAACTCTACCGTAGACGCGAGGTACGTGCGCTCGCCGCCCTCCTCGTGGGCGCTGGCGACCTCGAAGAGGTTCGGGAACATCGGCCACGGCTGGTGCGCGGGACGCTCGCTTGGCGGCTGCAGGCCGATCGCCAGCGTCGTCACGGAGGCCGCCTGGTGGCGGTGCGCCGTGCCGATGCAGTCGGCGCCGGTGTCGCCGCCACCGAGGATCACCACGTGCTTGCCGCGCGCGTGGATCTGCTCCGGGACCTCCTCGCCCGCGACCGCGCGGTTGGATTGGACCAGGTAGTCCATGGCGTAGTGCACGCCGTCCAGGTCCCGGCCCGGAATGGGCAGGTCGCGCGGCACGGTGGCGCCGGTCGCGACCACCACGGCGTCGTAGCGCCGGCGCAGCTGGTCCCAGGAGATGTCCTTGCCGAGTTCCACATTGGTGCGGAAGCGCGTGCCCTCGGCCGCCATCTGCTCGAGGCGGCGGTCCAGCACGGACTTCTCCATCTTGAAGTCCGGGATGCCGTAGCGCAGCAGCCCGCCGATGGCATCGTCGCGCTCGTACACGGCCACGGTGTGCCCGGCACGGGTCAGCTGCTGGGCGGCCGCCAGCCCGGCCGGGCCGGAGCCGACCACGGCGATGGTCTGGTCCGTGTGCCGCTGCGGCAGCACGGGGACCACGACGCCGTCGTCGAACGCCTGGTCCGCGATGGACACCTCGATCTGCTTGATCGTGACCGCGGGCTGGTTGATCCCCAGCACACAGGACGACTCGCACGGCGCGGGGCAGAGGCGGCCCGTGAACTCCGGGAAGTTGTTGGTCGCGTGGAGCCGCTCGCTGGCGTCCCCCATGCGTCCCTTCCAGACCTTGTCGTTCCACTCGGGGATCAGGTTGCCCAGCGGGCACCCCTGGTGGCAGAACGGCACTCCACAGTCCATGCAGCGCCCGGCCTGCTCGCGCAGCGTTCCCTCCTGCTGCCGCTCGTAGACCTCTTTCCAGTCCATGATGCGCACCGGGACCGGGCGCCGGGGCTGGGTTTCGCGTTCGCGTACCTTCAGAAATCCACGCGGATCAGCCACGGGTCGCCTCCAAAATCCTGGTCCAGACGGCATCGCCGTCGGGGTCGAGTCCTTCCGCCTCGGCGGCGGCGCGGGTGCGCAGGACGGCCGCGTAGTCGCGCGGCATCACCTGCGTGATGCGCGCGGCGGTGTCCTGGAAATCGAGCAGCAGCGTGGCCGCCAGCCGCGAGCCGGTCTCCTCCGCGTAGCGGGACAGCAGGCCCCGCACGGTCTCGGTCTCGTCGGCCGGCAGCGGCTGCAGCTGCAGCTCGCCCGAGTCGATGGCCTGGCGGTTGACGCTGCCGCGGTCCAGGTCGAGCACGTAGGCGACGCCGCCGGACATCCCGGCACCGAAGTTGCGCCCGGTGGGTCCGAGGACCAGCGCGGTGCCGCCGGTCATGTACTCGCAGCCGTGGTCGCCGATGCCCTCGGCGACCGCAATGGCCCCGGAGTTGCGCACCAGGAACCGCTCGCCCACGATGCCGCGCAGGAAGATCTCCCCGCTGGTGGCGCCGTAGCCGATGACGTTGCCCGCGATGACGTTCCGTTCCGCCGCGAACGAATTCGCGCGGTCCGGCCGGACGATGATGCGCCCGCCGGAGAGGCCCTTGCCGACGTAGTCGTTGGAGTCCCCGAAGAGGCGCAGCGTGATGCCCTCGGGCAGGAAGGCGCCCAGCGACTGCCCCGCCTGGCCGCTGAGGGTCACGTCGATGGTGTCGGTGGCGAGCGTGTCGATCCCGAAGCGGCGCGTGACGGCGTTGCCGAGCATCGTGCCCACGGAGCGGTCGGTGTTCACGACGTCGAGGCTGATGCGCACCGGCTGCCGGCGCTCGAGCGCGTCGGCGCTCATCTCGATCAGCCGGTTGTCGAAGTGCTCGTCCAGCTCGTGGTTCTGCGGGACCATGTTGCGCACCGGCGAACCGTCGGACCAGTGGCCCTGCAGGATCGGTTCCAGGTCCAGGCCCTCCGTCTTCCAGTGGTCGATGGCGGGCTGCTTGTCGAGCATCTCCGAGTGGCCGATGGCCTCCTCGATGCTGCGGAACCCGAGCTCGGCAAGGATCTCGCGGACCTCCTCGGCCAGGAACTCGAAGAAGTTGACCACGAACTCCGGCTTCCCGGTGAAGCGCGAGCGCAGCTCCGGGTTTTGGGTGGCCACGCCCACCGGGCAGGTGTCCAGGTGGCAGACGCGCATCATGATGCAACCCGAGACCACCAGCGGGGCGGTCGCGAAGCCGTACTCCTCGGCGCCGAGCAGCGCGGCGATGACGACGTCGCGGCCCGTCTTGAGCTGGCCGTCCACCTGCACGACCACGCGGTCGCGCAGGCCGTTGAGCATCAGCGTCTGCTGGGTCTCGGCCAGGCCGAGTTCCCACGGGGCGCCCGCGTGCTTCAGCGAGTTCAGCGGCGAGGCCCCGGTGCCGCCGTCGTGGCCGGAGACCAGCACGACGTCGGCCTTGGCCTTGGTCACTCCGGCGGCGACGGTCCCGATGCCGACCTCCGAGACCAGCTTGACGTGGACGCGGGCGCGCGGGTTGGCGCGCTTCGCGTCGTAGATCAGCTGCGCAAGGTCCTCGATCGAGTAGATGTCGTGGTGCGGGGGCGGGGAGATGAGCGCGACGCCGGGCGTGGAGTGCCGCGTGCGGGCCACCCACGGGTAGACCTTCTGGCTCATCAGCTGGCCGCCCTCGCCGGGCTTGGCGCCCTGCGCCATCTTGATCTGGATGTCGTCGGCGTTGGTGAGGTAGAGGCTGGTGACCCCGAAGCGGCCCGAGGCGATCTGCTTGACCGCGGAGCGCCGCGCCGGGTCCAGCAGGCGGTCGACGTCCTCGCCGCCCTCGCCGGTGTTGGACTTGCCGCCGAGGCGGTTCATCGCGATCGCGAGCGTCTCGTGGGCCTCCTGGGAGATGGAGCCGTAGCTCATCGCGCCGGTGGAGAAGCGCTTGACGATCGCGGAGACCGGCTCGACCTCCTCCAGCGGAACGGACTCCCGCGCACCGGAGCGGAAGCCCAGCAGGCCGCGCAGCGTCAGGAGGTCCTTCGACTGGTCGTCGACCCCCCGGGTGTAGGCCTTGAAGATGTCGTAGCGGCGCTCGCGCGTGGCGTGCTGCAGCCGGAACACCGTCTCCGGGTTGAACAGGTGCGGGGGGCCCTCGCGGCGCCACTGGTACTCGCCGCCGATCTCGAGGACGCGGTGCGGCTCGTCGTTGCCGTCGGCGGGGTAGGCCCCGGCGTGGCGGGCGGCCGCCTCCTTGGCGATGACATCCAGCCCCACGCCACCCATCTGCGACTGCGTTCCCGTGAAGTACTGGTCCACCAGCTGCTGGGACAGGCCGAGCGCCTCGAACGTCTGGGCGCCGCAGTAGGAGGAGACCGTGGAGATGCCCATCTTGGACATGATCTTCAGGACGCCCTTGCCGAGCCCCTTGATGAGGTTGTAGTGCGCCTGCTCGGCCGTGACGTCGCCGAGGTCGCCCTGGTTGGCCATCTCCTCGACGGTCTCCAGCGCCAGGTAGGGGTTGATCGCCGAGGCGCCGTAGCCGACCAGGACCGCCACGTGGTGGACCTCGCGGACGTCGCCGGCCTCGACCACGAGCGAGGTCTTGGTGCGGTTGGCGCTCTTGAGCAGGTGGTGGTGCACGGCGCTGGTGAGCAGCAGGGACGGGATCGGCGCCCACTGCGCGTTCGAGTCCCGGTCCGAGAGGACGATGTACTGCACACCGCGGTTGATCGCCGCGGAGACCTTCTCGCAGATCTCCTGCAGGCGCAGCTTCAGCTCCTTCTCGCCGCCGTCGGGCCGGTAGAGCCCGCGCACCTTGAGCGCGGCCTTGGCCCCCTCCGGGGTGCGGATGTTCGCGATCTTGGCCAGCTCGTCGTTGGTGATGACGGGGAAGTCCAGCGACACGTGGCGGGTCTTGACCTGCCCGAGGTCCAACAGGTTCCCGTCCGGACCGATCGAGGTCTGCATGCTGGTCACCAGCTCCTCGCGGATCGAGTCCAGCGGGGGGTTGGTGACCTGCGCGAAGGACTGCGCGAAGTAGTCGAACAGCAGGCGCGGGCGCTTGGAGAGGACGGCGATGGGCGTGTCCGAGCCCATGGCCCCCAGCGGCTCGGCGCCGGTGCGCGCCATCGGGTTCAGCAGGATGCGCAGTTCCTCCTCGGTGTAGCCGAAGGTGCGCTGGCGCAGCTGGACGGAGGAGGGGTTGTGGATGACGTGCTCGCGGTCGGGCAGCTCGGCGAGGCTGATGATGTTCTGCCTGACCCAGTCGCGCCACGGGTTGGCGGCGGCGACGTCGGCCTTGATCTCGTCGTCCTCGACCAGCCGGCCCGCCTCGGTGTCCACGAGGAACATCTTGCCCGGCGAGACGCGGCCCTTGCGCACGACCTTCTCCGGGGCGATGTCGACCACGCCCACCTCGGAGGCCAGGACCACGAGCCCGTCGTCGGTGACCCAGTAGCGGGCCGGGCGCAGCCCGTTGCGGTCCAGCACGGCGCCGACCAGGCGGCCGTCGGTGAAGGACACGGCGGCCGGGCCGTCCCACGGCTCCATGAGCATGGAGTGGTACTGGTAGAACGCGCGGCGGTCCGCGTCCATGCCGGCCTGGTTTTCCCACGCCTCGGGGATCATCATCATGATGGCCTGCGTGATGGGGCGGCCCGAGAGCATGAGCAGCTCCGCGACCTCGTCGAAGGACGCCGAGTCGGAGGCGCCCGGGGTGCAGATCGGGAACAGCTCCTCGGGAACCTCGCCGAGGACGTCGCCGGCCAGCTGGGACTGCCGCGCGCGCATCCAATTGCGGTTGCCCTTGACGGTGTTGATCTCGCCGTTGTGGGCGATGGCGCGAAACGGCTGCGCCAGCGGCCACGACGGGAAGGTGTTCGTGGAGAAGCGCGAGTGGACGATCCCCAGCTTGGTCTTGAAGCGCGGGTCCGACAGGTCCGGGTAGAACGGCTCGAGCTGCGCGGTGGTCAGCATGCCCTTGTAGACCATGGTCTTGGAGGACAGCGACGGGAAGTAGACGCCGTGCTTGTTCTGGGAGCGCTTGCGCAGGCGGAACGCCCGGGCGTCCAGGTCCGCGACGGCCGCGGCGTCGTCCGTGCCCTCGGCCGGGGCGATGAAGATCTGGACGAAGCGCGGCATGCAGGCGCGCGCCATGGCCCCGACGATGGAGGCCTCGACGGGGACCTCGCGCCAGCCGAGGACCTTCAGCGACTCCTGCTCGGCGAGCTCCTCGATGCCCCCACGCGCGGACGCCTCGATGCTGGGCTCGTCCGGGAGGAACGCGGTGCCGACCGCGTAGGACCCGGCAGCGGGGAGCTCGAAGTCGACGACGGCGCGGAAGAACTCGTCCGGGACCTGCGTGAGCAGGCCCGCACCGTCCCCGGTGCCCTCGTCCGCGCCGACGGCCCCCCGGTGCTCGAGGTTGCGCAGCGCGGTCAGCGCGGCGTCCACGATGTCGTGCGTGGGCTCGCCGCGCAGGGTGGCGATGACGGCCAGCCCGCAGGCGTCCTTCTCGTTCTCGGGATGGTAGAGGCCCGAGGCCTCCGGCAGGTTCGCGAAGCTGGTGAAGGGCGAGGCGGTGACCCCGCCGACAGCACGCGGGGCGTTCTGCTGGTCTCCGGTCAGTTTCATGTCGTCCTTTCTCCGTTTAATGGTGATGCACGCTCTGCGGCGGTGCAAGGATGCGGAGGGGACGGCGCTGGCCCCGGGGCGGCGGGGGACGCTGGTCCCCGTTGCCCGGAAGGTGTGGGGAGTCCGTGGCCTCGGATCCTGTCCGGCACGCTCCCGCCGAGGTGGGCCGCCCGTGTACGGCCGGTGGTCCACGGAACGGAGTTCCACATCGTTGTGGTGCGCGGCGCCCTACGGCGGTTCGCCGGCGCAGCTGCCCCGGAAATCCTGGGGCCGGGGATTGGCGCCCCGGACACAACCGAAGTATGGAGAGATTAGCATTCCGCGCGGTGGCCGCCCCAGACGCGGGCGGCTTCTTTACGCCGGACGCCCCCTATGTGTCGCCGACTCCCCCGGCGTTCCGGGGGAGCAGCGGCGTGGCGTTACGGGACGCCGGCACGCCGCGACGGGAGGCCGGCCCGGGTCGCGGCGCCGCCTCGCAGGCGGTCGCGCGAGCCGTCCGCCCGACTACCGTCGGCAGTCACGAACGTGGTCGCCGGGCCGTCGCGCAGGCGGTCGCGCGAGCCGTCCGCCCGCCTACGGTCGGCGGTCGCGCGGCGCCGGGGAGGGGTCCCCGAGGCCGTCCGCCGTGTCCCCGTCGGCGCCCTCGCGCGCGGGGTGGGCCGCGGCGTCGGCCGGAGCCGGATCCGCGGTGGTGGCCGCGTCCGCCGAGGCGTGCGGGACGGCGGTCTGCGCGGCGCCCGCCGGCGTGGCGGTGGCCCCGGCGGCCACGGCCGCCTGTCCCGCGTCCTGCTCCGCGAGTGCCCGGCCGGGCAGATACACGCCGGGATCCGGCTCGCCGCGGTGCCGGCGGAGCAGGACGACGAAAACGGTCAGCGAGACCACGAGGAGCAGCAGGCTGGTCCACACGTTCAGGCGCTGGGTGACGCCGAAGAACGTGATCATCTCCGCGTCGTCGATGCGCATGGCCTCGATCCACAGCCGGCCGAGCGTGTAGTAGGACACGTAGGCCCAGAACATCGTGCCGTGGCGGAACCGGAACCTGCGGTCCAGGAGCAGCAGGATCGCCACGCCGGCGATGTTCCAGAGGAACTCGTAGAGGAACGTCGGGTGGAACAGGGTGCCCGGGAGCGCGTCGGGCGGGAACCCCGCGGTGCCGGGATCGATCTCAAGGCCCCAGGGAAGGGTCGTGGGTCCGCCGTAGAGCTCCTGGTTGAACCAGTTGCCCCATCGGCCGATCGCCTGCGCGAGCAGGAGCCCGGGCGCGGCCGCGTCGGCGAACGCTGCGAGGCGGACGCCGTAGCGGCGGCACCCGATCCAGGCACCGACGGCTCCCAGCGCCACGGCCCCCCAGATGCCCAGGCCTCCGCGCCAGATCTGCCACGTGAGGCTCAGGTCCCCGCTGCCGTCGAAGCCGGGGCCGAAGTACGCGTCCGGCGAGGAGAAGATGTGGTAGAGCCGGCCGCCGATGATGCCGAACGGGATGGCCCAGATGCAGATGTCCCAGACGACGCCCTCGGGGCCGCCCTTGGCGTCCCAGCGGCGTGCCGTGAGCCACATGGCCGCCACGATGCCGGCCAGGATGCACAGCGCGTAGGCGTGGATGGTGAGCGGGCCGACGGAGAAGCTCGCCCACTCCTGCGGGGGGCTGGGGATCGACGCGGGCAGCGCGCCGGCGATCGCGGCGTGCGCGGAGGCGGCCAGCGCGGCGGACGGGCTCACGCGCCGCCGTCCTTCGTGCCACTCAGCTCGGCGGCCAGGCGGCCGACGGCCTCGACGCCACCGTCGCGGAGCGCCGCGACCAGGGCCGTGCCCACGATCACGCCGTCGGCGTAGGCGCCGATCTCGGCGACGTGCTCGGCCGCCGACACGCCCAGCCCGACGCAGGCGCGCTCGGCGCCGGCGGCGTGGGCGGCGGCGACGACGGCCTCGGCCGTGTTGGCGACGCTCGTCCGCGCCCCGGTGACACCCATGATGGACACGCAGTAGACGAACCCGCGGCTCGCCTCGACGGTGGCCTTCATCCGTTCCGGGGTGGAGCTGGGGGCGACGAGGAACACGCGGTCCAGCCCGTACCGGTCGGAGACCTCGAACCACTCGGCGGCCTCGTCCGGGATCAGGTCGGGCGTGATGAGCCCCGCTCCCCCGGCGTCGGCCAGGCGGCGGCCGAACTCGTCGACGCCCATGCGCAGGACCGGGTTCCAGTACGTCATGACCATGACGGCGGCGTCGCAGCGGTCGGTGATGCCGCGCACCACGTCGAAGACCTGCGAGACCCGGAAACCGTCGGCGAGGGCCTGCACGGTCGCGGCCTGGATGACGGATCCGTCCATCACCGGGTCGGAGTACGGGATGCCGACCTCGATGATGTCGGCGCCGTTCTCGGCCATGGCCACGGCGGCGTCGATGGTCGTCTGCACGTCCGGGTATCCGGCGGGAAGGTAGCAGATCAGCGCCGGGCGCCCCTCGGAGCGGGCGCGCTCGATCGCTGCGGCGGACTTGCTCGGCATCAGTTGTCCTGTCCTTCGGCATTGTCGATGAGGTTGAACCACTCGGCGGCGGTGGCCACGTCCTTGTCGCCGCGGCCGGAGAGGTTGACGACGATGACCGTCTCCCCCGGCACGGCGCCGGCCTCGACCTTGCGGCGGCCGATGCGCAGCGCGCCGGCCAGCGCGTGGGAGGACTCGATGGCGGGGATGATGCCCTCCGTGCGGCACAGGAGGCTGAAGGCCTCCATGGCCTCGGCGTCGGTGACGGCCTCGTAGGTGACGCGGCCGATGTCGGCGAGGTACGAGTGCTCGGGCCCGACGCCGGGGTAGTCCAGCCCCGCGGAGATCGAGTGCGACTCGACCGTCTGGCCGTCCTCATCCTGCATCAGGTAGGACCGCGCCCCGTGGAGGACGCCGGGGCGTCCCAGCGCGATCGTGGCCGCGTGCCGCCCGGTCTCGACGCCGTCGCCCCCGGCCTCGAGTCCGTAGAGCTCGACGGACGGGTCGTCCAGGAAGCCGTGGAAGATGCCGATGGCGTTCGAGCCGCCGCCCACGCACGCGCACACCGCGTCGGGGAGCCGTCCGACCTGCTCGAGGATCTGGGCGCGGGCCTCCTCGCCGATCACCTCGTGGAAGTAGCGGACCAGCGCGGGGAAGGGGTGCGGGCCGGCCGCGGTGCCGAGCAGGTAGTGCGTGTTGTCGACGTTGGCCACCCAGTCGCGCAGCGCCTCGTTGATGGCGTCCTTAAGCGTCTGGGAACCGGCCGTCACGGGCACGACGGTCGCGCCGAGCAGCTCCATCCGCGCCACGTTCAGGGCCTGCCGCCGGCAGTCCTCGGCGCCCATGTAGACGACGCATTCCATGCCCATGAGGGCGGCCGCCGTCGCGCTGGCGACTCCGTGCTGCCCGGCCCCCGTCTCGGCGATCAGCCGCGTCTTGCCCATGCGCTTGGCCAGCAGCGCCTGGCCCAGCACGTTGTTGATCTTGTGCGAGCCGGTGTGGTTGAGGTCCTCGCGCTTGAGGAAGATCCGCACGCCGCCGGCGTGCTCGGCGAACCGCTTGGCCTCGGTCAGCAGCGACGGTCGGCCGGCGTAGTTCTTGTTGAGCTCGGCGATCTCGGCGACGAACGAGGGGTCGGCCTTGGCCTTCTCGAACGTGTCCTGGAGTTCGTCCAGGGCCGCGATGAGCGACTCCGGCATCCAGCGGCCGCCGTAGCTGCCGAAGTAGGGGCCCGGGGCGTGCCGCAGGCTTCCGGCGGCCAGGAAGGCGTCGACCGGCTCCTGCTCGGCGGGCACCTGGTCGGCGGGCTGGCTGGGGGTCTCGGTCATGGTGGGCCGTCCTGTCTGGCGGGGAGGGGGCTGGGGTGTGGCGCTCAGGCGCGCCGGGGCGGGCGCGCCGCGGTGCCGGCGGCGATGAAACGGCGGAGGGCGTCGGCCGGCGCGTTGTCCCGCACCAGGGCCTCGCCCACGAGGATGGCGTCGGCGCCGTGCGCCGCGTATTCCGCGACGTCGTCGGCGTCGCGCACGCCCGACTCGGCGATGACGACGGCGGAGGGCGGGATCCTGCCCGCCAGGCGCGCGAAGTTGGAGCGGTCGACGTCGAGCGTCTTGAGGTTGCGCACGTTGACGCCGATGATGCGCGCGCCGGCCGAGACGGCACGGTCGACCTCGTCCTCGGTGTGCGTCTCGACGAGGGCCTCCATGCCGAGCTCGCGGGCCAGGCCCAGCAGCTCGCGCAGCGGACCGTCGTCGAGCGCGGCGACGATGAGGAGGACGAGGTCGGCGCCGTGGGCGCGGGCCTCCCAGACCTGGAACGGCTCGACCGTGAAGTCCTTGCGCAGCAACGGGAGGTCCACGGCCGCCCGCACGGCGTCGAAGTCGGCCAGCGACCCGCCGAAGCGCCGCTCCTCCGTCAGCACGGAGATGACCGACGCGCCGCCGTCGCGGTACTCGCGCGCCAAGTCGGCTGGTGCGGGGATGTCGGCCAGCGCGCCCTTGGACGGGCTCTTGCGCTTGACCTCGGACACCACGCGCAGCACGGTGTCCCGCCCGGTGCCGTCTGCGGTGCCGCCGAGCGCGGCGAACGCGTCCCGCGCGGGCGGCGCGGCGAGGGCGCGCGAACGGATCGCGGCGTCGTCGATGCCGGCGCGGCGGGCCTCGAGGTCCTCGCGGACCCCGGCGATGATGTCCTCGAGTACGGTCACGCCTAGTGGTCGCTGTCCTTGGACTTGCTGCCGCCCACGCCGTAGCCGATCCTCTTCATGAACCAGCCCACCACCAGGCCGAGCACCACGATCACGGCGCCGGCGCCGAGGACGACCGTGTTGGCCAGGCCGAAGCCGATGCAGCCCACGAGGACGCCCACCAGCATCACGCCCACCGCGCTCCACGCGGCGACGCTGTTGCCGTGGCCCACGGCCTCGGCGTGCATCGGGTCGATGCCGTATTCGTTGTTGACTGCGGCTTTGCTGGCCATGGCTCGGTTACTCCTCATCAGCTGAGCGTGCCGGGGAGCGGTCCCCCGGACGGAAGTCCCTTACATTCTGCCACTCTTTTGGCCGCCGGGCCGCCATGTTGCGGGCCGTCGGCGGGGCCTTTAGCGCGTGGGGTCGTCGCCCCGGGAGAGGCTGTCCCACCCGTCGATTTCGTCCATCGCGCCGGCGGCCACCGGCGTGCCGTCGCCGGCCGCGGCGGGGGGCGCGTAGCGGCGGCTCGACGTCCAGCGCCTCCCGGCCACGGCGAGCACCACGGCCGACGCGGCGATCCACGCCCCCGCCGCGGCCGCCAGCCACGGCCAGGGCAGCACCCGGTACTCGCCCTCCACGGTGGGGGTTCCGACGGCGGCGCCGACGGCGCCCGACGCGGCGGCGGCCGGATCCATCGCCACCGCCAGCGCGGCGGCGACGATGCCGATGCCCGCGGCGGCGAGCAGCGCGGCGATCACGTAGCGACCGACCCTGCCCGCGATCGCCGCGGCCACGGCGCCCGCCAGCGCGACGACGGCCAGCGCGGCCACCGCGGTCGCCGCGTCGGATCCCGGGACCTCGATGGGAGCGGCGGTGAGCGACCCCTCGGCCGGGACCACCCGGATCCACGTGCGCGTCACCGAGCCGAGGGCCGCGAGGGAGCCCACGACGGCGGCCAGGACAACGGCGCGGCGGGTCAGCCGGGTGGTGCGCCGCGGCGCCTGCGCCGCGGTCACGGCCGGATCCATGCCGCGGGATCCGTGTCGGCGACGGACCGCATGCTCGCGGCCGCCCAGACGGCCCGCAGCGGGGCCGCCGACTTGTTCACGCTCTCCTGGGACTCGGCCTCCGGCTGGGAGTCGGCGACGATGCCGCCGCCCGCCTGGACGTAGGCCCGGCCGTCCTTGATGAGCGCCGATCGGATCGCGATGGCCATGTCCATGTCGCCGGCGAAGTCCAGATAGCCCACCACTCCTCCGTAGACGCCGCGGCGGTGCGGCTCCATCTCGTCCAGCAGCCGGAGGGCGCGCGGCTTCGGCGCGCCGGAAAGCGTGCCGGCCGGGAAGGTCGCCGCCAGCACGTCGTAGGAGCTGGCGCCGGGGGCGAGCCGGCCCACGACGTTGCTGACCAGGTGCATGATGTGGCTGAACCGCTCGACCTCCATGAACTGGCTGACCTCGACGCTGCCCGGCACGCAGACCTTGGAGAGGTCGTTGCGGGCCAGGTCGACCAGCATGAGGTGCTCGGCGCGCTCCTTCTCGTCCTCCAGCAGGTCCTTTTCGTACACCAGGTCGTCCTCGTACGTCGCCCCGCGCGGTCGCGAGCCCGCGATCGGGTGGGTCACGACGTGCCGGTCGTTGACCGTGACGAGGGCCTCGGGGGACGAGCCCACGATCGCGTACCTGCCGCCGTGGGTGTCCTCGAGGTTGAACAGGTACATGTAGGGGCTCGGGTTGGTGGTCCGCAGGATCCGGTACACGTCCAGCGGGTCGGCGGAGGTCTGGAGCTCGAACCGGCGCGACACCACGACCTGGAAGACCTCGCCGTCGACGATCGCCTCCTTGCCGCGCAGGATCGCCCGCCGGTAGGAGTCCTCGTCCCAGCTGTGCGTGACCGCGTCCATCAGCTCGCCGGTGGGAACATCGGCCCCGCCGAAACTGGACACGTCGCCGGGGGCGGGTGCGTCGAGGCGGGCCAGCATCTCCTGGACGCGCTCCACGGCGTGGGCGTAGGCCCCGTCGACGCCGTCGTCGGAGCCGTCCTGGTTGATCGCGTTCGCGATGAGCGTGACCGTTCCGTCGGTGTTGTCGTGCGCGGCCATGTCCCCGACGAGGTTCATGGCGAGCTCGGGGAGGCCCAGGTCGTCGTGCGGGGGGTGCGGCAGCCGCTCCCAATGGCGGACGCTCTCCCACCCGACGAACCCGACCATCCCGGACGTGAACGGCGGAAGGCCGGGCAGGGGCTCGGTGCGCAGCATGGCCACCGTGTCGCGCAGCACCTCGACCGGGCTGCCCTCCGTGGGGATGCCCGCGGGCGGGTGGCCCAGCCAGTGGGGGCGGCCGTCGCGCGTGGTGAGGGTCGCCGGGGAACCGCAGCCGATGAACGAGTACCGGCTCCACACGCCTCCGGCCGCGGCGCTTTCCATCAGGAAGGTGCCGGGACGCCCGCCGGCGAGGCGGCGGTAGATGGCGATGGGGGTGAGCGAGTCCGCCAGCACTCGCAGGGACACGGGAATCACCCGCCGGGTGCGGGCCAGGTCGCGGAATTCCTCGAGCGTGGGGGTCAGGACGCCGAGTCGTTGCATCGTGTGGCTGCTTCCTCGTGGGTTCGGGTGGGGCGGGCTCGGACGGGCGGCTCAGCCGCCGGGCGTGGCCAGGTCGGTCACGGCCGGGATGCCCCGGCCGTCGAAGCAGGTCCTGGTGCCGGTGTGGCACGCGGCACCGACCTGGTCGACGCGCACCAGGAGGGCGTCGCCGTCGCAGTCCAGGGCGACTCCCCGGACCAGCTGGATGTGGCCGGAGGTGTCGCCCTTGCGCCAGTATTCCCGACGCGACCGGGACCAGAACGTCACCCGCCCCGTCGTGAGCGTGCGCCGCAGCGCCTCCTCGTCCATCCAGCCGAGCATCAGCACCTCGCCGGTGTCGTGCTGCTGGACGATCGCGGCCACCAGTCCGGACGCGTCCTTGGTCAGGAGCTGCGCGATCCGCGGGTCGAGGGCGGTGTGCGCGCCCGGCGGGACGCTCGGTTCTGCGGCGGGGGCTGGGTTGCGGGGCATCGCATCAAGTCTAGTCGGTTCGGGGATACCCCGAGGCGGCGCATGACGGCCGGGAGGGATCCGCGGGGGCGCGCACGTGCTAGTTTCGGTGGTGATGAGATTCGTACCCCCGTCACGCGAAGTACTGGCCGAGGTCCTGCTGGCAGCGGGGCCCGATGCGCCGACCCTGTGCGCGGGCTGGGACACCCGGCACCTGGCGGCCCACCTGGTGTTGCGGGAGCACCATCCGCTCGCCGCGGGCATCGTCCTCAAGCCGTTGGCGGGCCGCATGGAACGCACCCTCCACCGCTGGGCCGACCGCGCCAAGGCGCCCCAGGCCTACGCGGCCCTGGTCGAGCGGTTCCGCCGCGGACCTGGCGGGCTGTCTCCGCTGTCCCTTCCCGGCGTGGACCGGGCCGCGAACCTCGTGGAGTTCTTCATCCACACCGAGGACGTCCGGCGGGCCGGCGAGCGGTGGGCGCCGCGTGTCCTGGACGAGGACTACTCCGAGGAACTGTGGCGTGCGCTGGTCCGCGGTTCGGGCCTGCTGTACCGCGGCGTCGACGTCGGGGTCATCCTGCGCCGGCCCGACGGCCGCCGGCACGTCGCGCGGCGGGCGGCCACATCGGTGGCCATCGCCGGCGAGCCAGCCGAGCTGCTGCTCCACGCCTACGGGCGGCGGGGGCACGCACTGGTGACCTTCGAGGGCGCCCCGGACGCGGTCGCCCTGCTCTCCAGCGCCGAACTCGGTCCCTGAGCGCGGGCGCGCGGCCCCGACCGGCGCGCGTCGGGGCTGTCGCGGCTAGAGGCTGCGGGTGCGGTAGTGGTAGTTCGACGCCGTGCTGAAGCCGAGCGCGTCGTAGAGCACGATCGCGCCGACGTTGCTCTCGCGGACCTGGAGCCACAGCCCCTCCAGCCCCAGACCGCAGGCCTCGGAGAACAGCGCCTCGAGCACCAGCCGCGCGTACCCGCGCCGCCTGGACTCGGGCCGCGTGACGACGCAGTACAGGCCGCCGTAGCCGCCGACCAGCGCCATCCGGGCGATGGCCTCGACGCGCCCGCGAACCCGCAGCGCCGCGTACACGGCGGGCGACCCGCCGAGGATCTGCCGGGACACCGCGCGGTCCTCCGCGTCCCGCGGGCCCTCTTGGTCCCAGAAGAGCTCCAACCAGTCCGCGTCCGGCCTCTCGGCGAGCTCGACCCGCGGATCCGGTGCGGCGTCGGCGAAGCGCTGGAGCTCGCTGCCGTCCATGACCTGGACCAGCGTCGGGGTGCCCGCGGAGTAGCCGCGGCGCGCCAGCCGCTCGTCCAGGTCCCGTGGTTCGGCGGCCGGACTGATCTGGAAGATCGCGTCCAGCCAGCGCTCGGCGCTGCGGCGCTCCACCTCGGCGACCGCCGCGTCGACGTCCCGGGGCGCGTCCAGCGGCAGGACCGAGTTCGCCCGCTGGGTCACCCCGGCGGCGAACCGCAGGGTCCACCCCTCGACGGACCCGTGTTCGACGGCGGGCCAGCCGTCGTTCATCAGGCGATCGAGGAACGCCGGATCAGCGAACAGGAAAACCAGCCTCCTCGATGGCCCGCTTGACCTGCGCGACCATGTCCACCGGACCGAAGTGGAAGATCGACGCCGCCAGGACGGCGTCGGCCCCGGCGGCGATGGCGGGCGGGAAGTGCTCCGGACCCCCGGCGCCGCCGGACGCGATGATCGGCACCTTCACCGCGGCGCGCACCGCGCGGATGAGCTCCAGGTCGAATCCCTCCTTCGTCCCGTCGGCGTCGATGGAGTTCAGCAGGATCTCGCCGACGCCGCGCTCGGCGGCCTCGCGGGCCCACTCCACGGCGTCGATCCCGGTCCCGGTGCGGCCGCCGTGGGTGGTGACCTCGAACCCCGAGGCGGCGCGCGGGTCGTCGGTGCGGCGGGCATCGAGCGAAAGGACCAGGACCTGGGAACCGAACCGCTGGGTGATCTCGCTGATCACCTCGGGCCGCGCGACGGCGGCCGTGTTGATGGAGGCCTTGTCGGCCCCGGCGCGGAGCAGGCGGTCGACGTCGTCGACCCCGCGCACTCCCCCGCCCACGGTCAGCGGGATGAAGACCTCCTCCGCGGTGTGCCGCACGACGTCGTAGGTGGTCTCCCGGTTGCCGGAGGACGCCGTCACGTCCAGGAAGGTCAGCTCGTCGGCACCGGCGGCGTTGTAACGCTTGGCCAGCTCCACGGGGTCGCCGGCGTCGCGCAGCCCCTCGAAGTTGATGCCCTTGACGACGCGCCCGGCATCGACGTCGAGGCAGGGGATGACGCGGATGGCAACGCTCACGAGCGGCTCCTTAGATGCGGCAGGCGTGGATGGTGCTGACCAGGATGGCGCGGGCGCCGAGGTCGTAGAGCTCGTCCATGATCCGGTTGGTCTGCGACTTGCGGACCATCGAGCGCACGGCCACCCAGTCGGAGTCCTGCAGCGGCGAGACGGTGGGCGACTCGAGCCCCGGGGTGAGGCGGCAGGCCTCGTCCACCAGGTCGCGGGAGATGTCGTAGTCGAGCATGGCGTACTGCCGGGCCACGAGGACGCCCTGCAGGCGGCGGATCAGGACGTCGAGCCCGGGGGGGTTCTCGCCGGTACGGCCGATGAGCACGGCCTCGGACTGCAGGATCGGGTCCCCGAAGGTCTCCATGCCGGCCGCCTTGAGCGTGTTCCCGGTCTCCACGACGTCGGCGATCGCGTCCGCGACGCCCAGCCGGACGGAGGATTCGACGGCGCCGTCGAGCCGGACGACCGTCGCGTCGATGCCGCGCACGGCCAGGTACCCGCGCAGCAGGCCGTCGTAGCTGGTCGCGACGCGGCGGCCCGCGAGCTGCTCGGCGGAGGTGAACTCGCCCGCGGGACCCGCGAAGCGGAACGTCGACACCCCGAGGCCCAGCGGCAGGCGCTCCTCGGCATCCCCGTTGACCTCGGCATCCAGGAACAGGTCGCGGCCGGTGATGCCCACGTCCAGGATGCCGCGCCCGACGTAGACGGCGATGTCGCGCGGCCGGAGGTAGAAGAACTCGATGTCGTTGTCCGGGTCGACCATGACCAGTTCGCGGGTGTCGCGCCGCTGGCGGTATCCCGACTCGTTGAGCATGGAGGAGGCCGCCTCGGACAGGGCGCCCTTGTTGGGCACGGCTACTCGCAGCATGGCGTGGCTCTTTTCTCGTGGTGGGTGAAACGTGGCTGGGCCGTCCGGCTCGGACCGCCGCCCGCGCCGGGGCGCGCGGCGGCGGCTAGAGATGCCGGTAGACGTCCTGAAGCGTCAGGCCCTTCGCCAGCATCAGCACCTGAAGGTGGTAGAGCAGCTGGGAGATCTCCTCGGCCGCCTCGTCGTCGGACTCGTACTCGGCGGCCATCCAGACTTCGGCGGCCTCCTCGACGATCTTCTTGCCGATCCCGTGGACACCCGAGTCGAGCTCCGCGATCGTGCGGGAGCCCGCGGGGCGGGCCTCGGCCTTTTCGGCCAGTTCGGCAAAGAGGGTGTCAAAGGTTTTCACCCTACAAGGGTAGCCGGTGGCCCGGGAGCCGCCGACAACGCCTCCGTCAATGTGACGAACTCCTCGGCCCTCAGCGGCCGCCGAGGACCAGGGCGGTCTGGAGTGCGGCGGCCATGGCCTCGTGGCCCTTGTCCTCCGCGGAGCCCGGCAGCCCCGCCCGGTCCAGCGCCTGGGCCTCCGTGTCGCAGGTCAGCACGCCGAAGCCGACCGGCGTCCCGGTGCGCACGGAAACGTCGGTGAGCCCCATCGTCGCGCCCTGGCAGACGAAATCGAAGTGCGGGGTCCCCCCGCGGATCACCACGCCGAGTGCGACGACGGCGTCGAAGCCGTGGGCGAGGCGTCCGGCGGCCACCGGCAGCTCGAACGTGCCGGGGACGCGCACGACGTCGGGCGTGCGGATGCCCGCCTGGGCGGCGGCGCGCAGCGCCCCGGCGACGAGCCCGTCCATGACCTCCTCGTGCCAGCTGGCCGCGATGATGACGGCCCTCAACCCCGCGCGGCCGGCCCCCTCAAGTTCCTCGGCTCCTGCCGCCGGCGCTCCGTGTCCGCTCATGTTCCGTCTCCTCGTGTGGTTGTTCTGTACGTGCGGTGGTTGTTCTGCTCGTGCGGTGGTTGTTCTGTTCGTGTGGTGGTGGTTCTCGTCGCGGGGCGCCGATCCGCCCCTGCGGCGGCGCCCTACTCGGGTGTCGGCGCCGTGAAGACGCCGGGGTCGATGCGGTGCTGCATGCGCTCGCGCTTGGTCTGCAGATAGCGCGCGTTTTCGGGGCGGACTGCCACGGACGTCGGCACGGCCTCGAGGACGTCGATCCCCGCCTGCTCCAGCCACGCCTCCTTCAGCGGGTTGTTGGTGAGCAGGCGGATGCGCTCCAGACCCATGCTGTGCAGGATCGCCGCGGCGGCGTCGTAGCGCCGCGCGTCCACCGGCAGGCCCAGCTGCTCGTTGGCCTCGACGGTGTCCGCGCCGCCGTCCTGGAGCGCGTACGCCCTGATCTTGTTGGCCAAGCCGATCCCACGCCCCTCGTGCCCGCGCAGGTAGACCACGGTGCCGCCCGCGGCGGCCACCGCCGTCAGCGCCGCGTCCAGCTGCTCCCCGCAGTCGCACCGGAAGGATCCGAAGACGTCGCCGGTCAGGCACTCCGAGTGCACCCGGACCAGCGGCGGCGGATCCGCCGGGGCATGGACGTCGACGGGGCCGGAGGGGGCCAGCGCCCCGCCGACCGCCGGCGCCGAGAAGGTGAGGTGTTCGTCCCCGGTGGCCCGCTCGGTCCAGGCCTGGACCGAGAACACGCCGCGCGGGGTCGGGATGGACACCACGGGGCCTCCCACGACGGCCTGGGGCTCCGGCGCGGTGGCCTGCGCGGGACCCCCGCGCGCCAGGTAGCCGGCCAGGTCCTCGATGCTGACGAGGGGGATGTCCCAGGTGGTGGCGAACTCGCGCAGCGCCGGCAGGCGCATCATGTCACCGTCGTCGTGCACCAGCTCGGCGATCACGCCCACGGGTTGCAGCCCCGCGAGCCGGCACAGGTCCACGGACGCCTCCGTGTGCCCGCGGCGCACCAGCACCCCGCCCTCCACGGAACGCAGGGGGAAGATGTGTCCCGGGCGCGTGATGTGCCCCGGTGCGCTGTCCGGGTCGGCCAGCACCCGCGCCGTGACCGCGCGGTCGGCACCGCTGATGCCCGTGGTGACGCCGGCGGCGGCATCGCAGGACACCGTGTACGCCGTGCCCTTGGCGTCCTCGTTGACGTCGACCATGGGGGGCAGGCCGAGGGCGTCGGCGCGCTCGCCGGGCAGGGGGACGCACACGACGCCGGACGTGTGGCGCACCGTCCAGCCCATGAGCTCGGGGGTCGCGAACTCGGCGGCGAAGACGATGTCGCCCTCGTTCTCGCGGTCCTCGTCGTCGACGACGACGACGGGCCGGCCGGCGGCGATGGCGGCGACGGCCGCCTCGATCGGGTCCAGGATGCTCACGGCGCGACCACCTCCGCGCCGGGGGCGGTCGGCGCGGCGGACGCCGGCGCGAAGGCGGCCAGCCGTTCGGCGTACTTGGCCATGACGTCCACCTCCAGGTTCACCGGGTCGCCGACGGCGCGCGCACCCAGCACGGTGTCGCGCAGCGTCGTCGGGATGAGCCCGACCTCGAACCACTGCTCCGCCTCGGTGGCGTCCGCGACGTCCGCGACGGTCAGGGAGACGCCGTCGACCGCGATCGACCCCTTGCGCGCGACGTAGCGGGACAACGCGCGCGGCACCGAGAAGCGCAGGCGCTCCCAGTTGCCCCGGGGCTCACGCTCGGTCAGGGCACCCACCCCGTCGACGTGCCCCTGCACCACGTGGCCGTCGAGCCGGCCCCCGGCGGGCACGCACCGCTCGAGGTTGACGCGGTCGCCGACCCGCAGCGCTCCCGTGGTGGTGTGCCGGAGGGTCTCGCCCATCACGTCGATGTCGACGCGGTCCCCGGCGATGGCCGTCGCGGTGAGGCACACGCCGTTGACCGCCAGCGAGCCTCCGAGCCCCAGATCGGCGGCGTGTCCGGGCGCGGAGACGGAGAGCACGACGGCGTCCCCGTCCCCCGCGGGCCGGATCGCCTCGACGCGGCCGAAGCCGGTGATGATTCCCGTAAACATGGTGCGTTCCTTTTCTATGCGCCGCCCGCCGCGGAAAGTCCCGCGCGCGGCATGGGTGTCAGGTGCAGGGCGATGTCGTCGCCCAGTCGTTGGTGGGAGGGGCCGCCGGCGTCGTCGGGGGCCCAGCGGACGGCATCCCGCAGGGTGCCGATCCCCAGGTCGCCCACGGCCGGCCGTCCCGCGCCGAGGAGCAGCGGCGCCTGGTAGAGCCACAACTCGTCGACGAGGTCCTCGGCCAGGAACGCGGTCGCAATCCCGGCGCCGCCCTCGATCATGGCGTGGTCGATGCCCCGCGCCGCGAGTTCCCGGAGCACGTCGGCCGGGGAGCGGGTGCGGACCTGCGTCCACCGTCCGTCGCCCCGCACCGCGGCCGCGGCGGGGACGTCGCGGCGTCCCATGACCACGCGCAGCGGCTGCCGGGGCAGCGGCGTCCCGTCACCGTCGCGCGCCGTCAACCGCGGATCGTCGGCCAGCACCGTGCCGGTGCCGACGACGATCGCCTCGGCCAGCGCACGCACGCCGTGGCTGTGCCGCCGCGCGTCCGGGCCCGTGATCCACTGGCTCGTCCCGTCCGCGGCGGCGATCCGCCCGTCGAGGGTCTGCGCCAGGTGCAGGGTCGTGAAGGGCCGTCCCGCGCCACGGGCGGCGAACCACCGGCGGTTCAGGGCCCGGGCCTCGTCGGCGAGCAGTCCGGCCTCGACGCGGACACCGCGCGAGGCCAGGTACTCGGCGCCGCCCGCGGCGCGGTCCGTCCCGTCGGCCACGGCGTAGACCACGCGCCCGATGCCGGACTCGGCGATGGCCACCGCGCACGGTCCCGTCCGGCCGGTGTGGTTGCAGGGCTCGAGCGTGACGACCATGGTGAGCTCGCCGGCCGCGGAGCGCGGGACCGGTCCGAGCGCGGCCAGCGCGGCGGCCTCCGCGTGCGGCGTGCCGGCGCCCCGGTGGTGCCCCGTGGCCAGGACGCTTCCGCCGGCGTCCAGCACAACGGCGCCGACCAGCGGGTTGGCGCCGCGGACCCCGCGGCCCGCCGCTCCGAGCGCCGAGGCCATGGCGTCGCGTTCCGCCGCGGTGAACGTCATCGGGGACCCCCGGCCCGGCCGACGGGGCTGTCGCACGGGGTGTCGGCGGACCGTCCGGGCACGGGGGCGCCGGCCGGCGCCGCTGCGCTGGCCCGCCACCAGACGAAGAACCCCGCCAGGGTGAACAGGCCGTAGAACAGGTACATGAAGGCACTCGCGTAGTAGCCCGCCCCGAACAGCAGCGGCACCCCGACGACGTCCACCGCCACCCAGACCAGCCAGAATTCCACCCAGCCCTTGGCCATGCCGAAGGTCGCCACGAGTGATCCCACGAAGGTCCAGGCATCGGCCCATACCGGTTCGTAGGAGCCGAGGTGCCGGAAGACGGGGGTGACGGCCAAGGTGCCGATCAGGAGGACCGCGACGAGGCCGATGCGTTCCGTCCCGGTGGCCCAGCGTGGCGTGATGGCCGCTCCCCCGCCCCGCCTTCCCTCGAGCCAGCGGTGCCAGCCGTAGATGGAGACGGCGATGAACAGGAGCTGCCGCCCGGCCTGGCCCCACAGGTTGGCGGCCTGCGCCGAGTCGAAGACGCTGCCGACGAAAACGGTGAGGAGGATGAGGTTGCCGACGATGCCGACGGGCCAGGCCCAGAGCCTGCGGCGCATCCCGCCGAGGGCGCTCGCGAGCCCGAACAGGTTGCCCACGACCTCGCGGACCAGGAGCTGGCCGCCGCCGACGGGGAGGTGGGCGTTGAACGCGTCGAGCATCCAGCGCATCGGTTCCATCGTTCCTCCTCGAGCCGTGGCGGCTCCGGGGTACGACAGTTCGGCACGGCCGCGGACACCCCCACGGGTGCGCCGATCGACCGCCTTCTCTGTACGCGCTTCTCCCATCCAGACTTTAACTGTCGGTGCCGGAATTTCACCGGCTCAACCGTGGCGCCAAGGCGCCGCGGGTCGCGGACTGTCACCGCCGGTTCGGAATTACACCGACCCCGGAGCACGTATTTGTGTTTGACGATTACATCATATTCGGCGCCGGCCGGGCGGCAGCCTGCGCCGTTTTGCGCAATGTGTCGACCGCCGCCGCGGGGTCCGCGGTTCCGTAGACGCTCGAGCCGGCGACGAAGACGTCGGCGCCGGCCTCGGCGGCGCGCAGGATCGTGTCCCGGGTGATGCCGCCGTCGACCTGCAGGGCGACGGGAAGCCCGGCGCCGTCGATGGCCGCCCGCGCGCGGCGGATCTTGGGCAGGACAACGTCCAGAAAGGCCTGGCCGCCGAAACCCGGCTCCACGGTCATGAGCAGCAGCATGTCCAGCTCGGGGAGCAGGTCCAGGTACGGCTCGACGGCGGTCGCGGGGCGCAGCGCCATCGCCGCCTTGGCGCCGCGCGCCCGAAGCTCGCGCGCCAGCCGCACGGGCGCCGCGGAGGCCTCGGCGTGGAACGTGACCGAGGCGGCTCCGGCGTCGGCGTAGCCGGGCGCCCAGCGGTCGACGTCCCCGATCATCAGGTGGACGTCCAGCGGCAGGTCGGTCACTTCGCCCAGGCGCTTGACCACCGGCAGGCCGAGGGTCAGGTTCGGCACGAAGTGGTTGTCCATGACGTCCACGTGCACCGCGTCGGCGCGCGCGATGCGACCCAGCTCCGCGGCCAGGTTCGCGAAGTCCGCGGAGAGGATGCTGGGGTGGATGGCGCACGTGCTCATCGGTTCAGCCTTTCGTGGCGGTCTGTGCCGGCGTGCCGGCGTCGAGGGTGATCAGCGCGAGGAACATGGCGTCGGTGCGGTGGAGGTGCGGCCAGAGCTGCACGGTGGAACCACCGGCCATCGGGTGCGCGGCGTCGAGGGGCGCCAGGCCGACCCCGTCGATCGCGGATCCGGCGTCGAGCAGGCGCGCCGAGGGGTGGCGGCGCAGCGCGTCCTCGACGACGGCGAGCGTCTCCGCCGGATGCGGCGAGCAGGTGACGTAGGCGACGACGCCTCCCGGTCGGATCGCCGCGAGCGCGGCGTCCAGCAGCTCGCCCTGCAGGATGGTCAGCTCCGCGATGTCGCGCGGGGTCTTGCGCCAGCGCGACTCGGGCCGGCGGCGGAGGGCGCCGAGCCCGCTGCACGGGGCGTCGACCATGATTCTGTCGAACCTCTGGTCGGCGGGGATCCCCGCGTAGCGGCGCCCGTCGCCGACGACCACGGACCAGGCGTCGCGGGGCACGGCCACAAGCGCCTTGCGGACCAGCTCGGCGCGGTGCGGCGCCGGTTCGTTGGCGGTCAGCTCGGCGCCACGTTCCGCCGCGAGCGCCGCCAGCAGCGCGGCCTTGCCGCCGGGTCCCGCGCACAGGTCCAGCCAGTCGGTGTCGCGGCCCTCAAGCGGGACGCCGGCCAGCGCGCGGGCCACCAGCTGGGATCCCGCGTCCTGCACACGCGTCGTGCCCGCGCGGACGGAACGCAGCCTGGAGAGCTCCCCGCCCGCGGAGTAGGCCGAGTCGGGCGCGAGCGTGCCCGGTTCGGCGCCGGACGCGAGCGCCTCCTCGAGGTCCCCGAGGCCGGGCAGCGCGACGAGGTTCACGACGGGGGCGAGGTTGTCCGCCTCGAGCAGCGCACCGATCTCCTCGGCGGACCGGCCGTGGGCCACCAGCGACTGCCGCATGGCGCGGACGATCCACTCGGGATGGCTGTGGGCGATGGCGTCCCGCGCCGCCGGTTCCGTCACGCCCTCCAGGAGGTCGGCGATCCAGGCGTCCAGGCTCCGCGCGGCGACCTTGCGGAGGACGGCGTTGACCAGCCCGGACGGACCCGCGCCGATGACGGCCCGGGCGAGCCCGACGGTCTCGTCCAGCGCGGCGTGCGTCGGCACGCGCATGGCCAGCACCTGGTGCGCCCCGAGCCGCAGGGCGTCGAGGATGGCCGGGTCCAGCTGGTCCAGGGGGCGGTCCACGCAGCGCGCCAGGATGGCGTCGTAGAGGCCCTGGCCCCGCAGGGCACCGTAGGCCAGTTCCGTGGCGAAGCCGGCGTCCCGGCGGTCCAGCCCGCGGTCGCGGATGCGCGCCGGGAGGACCAGGTTCGCGTAGGCGTCCTCGGTGGCCACGGCCCGGAGCACCTCGAAGGCCGCGAGCCGCGCGGGATCCGCGATGCGCTTGCGCTGCGACGGCGCCGAGGTGCTGAAGCGCCGGGGCGCGGCGCCGCCGCGGTTGCGCTCGCGGCCCTGTTCGTTGCGCCGCGGGCCGCCGGGGTGCCCGTCGCGGGGGCCGCCCCGTCCCGCGCCGCCGGCTCGGCCGCCGCCGGTTCCATCGCTCATTCGAAAACCACCCTCGTCGCGGTGCCCGCGCTCGCGGGGGCACCTCCGAGTCCGCGCGCCCAGTCGGCGGCCGACATCAACTTCTTCCCCGCGGGCTGGACCGTGTCCAGCCGGACGGCGTGCGAGCCGGTGCCCACGAGGACCTGCGGCGACCTGCCCGGCACGATCCTGACCTCGCCCGGCGGCAGGCCGCGCTCCCCGGCCTCCGGGCCGACGGGGCCGAGCTTGAAACGCTGGCCGTTCCACGTCGTCCATGCGCCGGGTTCCGGCGTCGTCCCGTTGATCCTCCGGCGGATCGCGAGGGCCGGCTGGCTCCAGTCGACGCGGCCGTCCTGGAGGCCGAGCTTGGGGGCGTGGCTGACGTCCCCGGATTGGGGCACGGGGACCAGGCGACCGGCGTCGATCCCCGCCAGTGTCTGCGCGAGCAGCACCGAGCCGCCGACGGCGAGGCGTCCCAGCAGTCCGCCCGCGGTGTCGTCGGGGCCGATGGCCTCCGTCAGGGTGCCGAAGACGGGGCCGGTGTCCAGCCCCTCCTCCAGCGCGAACGTCACGGCCCCGGTGATTTCGTCGCCGTGGATGATGGCGTGCTGCACGGGGGCCGCCCCGCGCCAGGCCGGCAGGAGGGAAAAGTGCAGGTTGACCCAGCCGTGCCGCGGGATCGCGAGCGCCTCGGCCGGCACGAGACCGCCGTAGGCGACGATGGCCGCCACGTCCGGGGCGGCGCGGCGGATGGCGTCCTGCGCGGTCGCGTCGATGCGGTTGGCGTGGATGAGGGGCAGCCCGAGTTCCGCGGCGCGGGCGGCGACGGGCGAGGGGGTCGGGACGCGCTTGCGCCCCGTGGGCGCGTCCTCGCGCGTCAGCACCGCGACGATCTCGTGGCCGTCCGCGGCGAGCCGCTCGAGCGAGGGGACGGCGACGGCCGGGGTTCCGGCGAAGAGGACCCTCACAGGCTGCCGCCGAAGCTGGATCCGAGCGACGCGGAGCGGCTGGCGACGGTCGCGCCCGCCACCCGGTTGTAGGAGGCGTCGCGGATCTTCCGGAGCGCGTCCTTCTTGTCCTCGCCGGTGAGCCGGTCGATGTACAGGATGCCGTCGAGGTGGTCGGTCTCATGCTGCAGGCAGCGGGCCAGCATGCCCTCGCCCTGGACCACCACGGGGTTCCCGTCCATGTCGACGCCGGTCGCGCGCGTCCAGCGTCGGCGGGAGACGGGATAGCCGAGGCCGGGGATCGACAGGCACCCCTCCACGCGGTCGTCCTGCAGGTCGTCGCTGAGTTCCAGCACGGGATTCACGATGTGGCCGCGCTGGCCGTCGATCTGGAAGGTGAAGACGCGCAGGCCGACGCCGACCTGCGGGGCGGCGAGGCCTGCGCCCTCGACGTTCTCCATCGTCTCGTCCATGTCGCGCACGAGGCGCCGGAGTTCGGGGCCGAAGTCCCTCACGGGATCCGCCGCCGTCCGCAGGACCGGATCGCCGACGATGCGAATTGCCAGAACCGCCATGGGGATGGACTCCTCCCGCCGGCCGAACCGGCAATGTGCTGTGGATGCGTGCGCCGGTCCGCGGGGCGGCCCGGCGCCCTGCCATTCTACGGTGCCGGGCTCGCCTGCGCGGCGCCGGGTCCGCCCGGCGTTGCCGCGGCGGTCCCCGCGGCGGGCGCCGCCGCCGGCGGCGGGCCGACGGGCCGGAGCGCGACCCCGGCGTCGGCGACCTGCATCGTCGCCTCCCAGACCTGCCGGAGGGCCCAGAAGCGCCGCCAGTACACGGGGAGCACCGACGGGCTCGCCATCATCGATTGGACCTCGGTCTCCCCGATGGCCACGCCCAGCAGCATCGGATCCGCGCCGTAGCGCCAGGGCTCCCACGTTCCCGCCTCGGCGTCGACGACCATTTCCTCGGCCTTGTAGCCGGCGACGAGCTGCATGACGACCTTGGGGTCCAGCTGCTTCACCCGGCCGTCGCGCCCGGTGCCCTTCGTCTTGTAGTCGATCAGGCACAGCCGGCCGCCGACCTCGGCGACGAGGTCCAGGGTGCCGGCGTAGCCGACCTGCTGGTTCCACACCGTCACCTCGGCCGCGAGCGGAACGACGCCGTACTCGTCCCACCAGTCGTCGAAGCGCGCGGCGAAGGCCCCCTCCCCGTGCTCGTCCAGGCGGGCCCGGTGCTCGGCGGCCGCGTGGGGGCGGCCGAGCGCGCGCAGCGCCACCTGCTCGCAGTACCCGTGCACCCGGTCGCCGCGGGCGGCGGCGGCGTTGCGGAACGTCTCCGCGGCGCCCGACGCGTCGCGCGCCACGGCGCGAAGCTTCGCCGGGCTGCCGATCGCGCCGGCCAGGCGCTCGTCGTTGACGACGGCGCTCGCGGCCATGTGCCCGATCCAGCCCTCCATCCCCGACGCAGCCTGGCTGATGACGGTCGTGATGGAGGGAACCTCCGGCAGGCCGCCGACGCGTCGCGAGTACATGCGTCCGAAGTCCGTCTGGTGGGCGAGAGCGGGTGAAGTCATGCCATCGATTCTGGCACGGACCGCCGACGGAATGGGGCGCGGTCCGGCGCCGCGGAGCAGCCCGCGCGGACCGCCGACACGCGTCCCCCGGACCCGATTTGGACGAACGGCAAAACGTCGTATAGAGTTTTTACTCGTTGGAAAGCACCGGATCGGGCGGGTCAAACCGCCGCTCCCGGGGCGTCTTTTTCCTTCACGCGGACATAGCTCAGCTGGCTAGAGCGCCACCTTGCCAAGGTGGAGGTCGCGGGTTCGAATCCCGTTGTCCGCTCGCAAGTCACTGTAGTGGCCGACTCGTCGGCCATCCGGGCACGGTTCTCCGTTCCAGGGCATGGTGGGGTGGCCGAGTGGCTAGGCAGCGGCCTGCAAAGCCGTCCACGCGGGTTCGAATCCCGTCCCCACCTCGCATGATGTAGGCTTGCAACACCCTAACAAGGGCGATTGGCGCAGCGGTAGCGCGCTTCCCTGACACGGAAGAGGTCACTGGTTCGATCCCAGTATCGCCCACGAGGAATCTCCGCTTCGGCGGGGATTCTTTCATGTGTTGACCATCCCGCCCGCGGGCATGGACGCACGCGGACATAGCTCAGCTGGCTAGAGCGCCACCTTGCCAAGGTGGAGGTCGCGGGTTCGAATCCCGTTGTCCGCTCCACGCGCCCTTTCGGGCGAAAGAACCCCGGCCCCCGGCCGGGGTTCTTTCTTTTGGCCGTCACGGCTTCTCCCGGAAAGGTTCCTCCGGTTCTTGCCATTCCCGGGGAGGGCTTTCCCGGGAGGATTCTTCCGGGACGACGATTCTTCCGGGAGGACGCCGGCAGCCCCACCCCCCGGACCCGCGCACTGTCCCCTTGCCAATCGGGCACGGTGGCCTAGGATGGTGCTCAGCGGGAGCACGCCTGGCTCCCCGACCGGAGGGAGGTGCCCATTGTCTGAATTTGACGAGCTCGAGGGCAAGGCCGAGGAACTCGGACGCACGACGGGCGGTCTCTCGCTCACCTAGTTCCTCCCGCGTCCCAGGACGCCGCCCGCTCCCGAGCGCGGCAAACGGGTGCCGGTACCGCCGCGAGGCGGGACCGGCACCTGTCGCTTAAGCCCGCACCCCGCCGGCCGCTTCGGGGCGATGTGCCGGCCCGAAGCGGCCGGACCGCCGCACCCTCCGGGGACGCTGCGGTCCGCGGCGCCGGTCCGCGGCCCTCAGCCGGGTGCCGGGGCGGGGTTCACGATGGTCAGCACGCCCGCCGCGCCGGTCGCGGACGCATAGGTGTGCTCCCCCGCGCTGCTCCAGCTCGCCGTCTCGCCGGGACCGAGGGAGCGTTCCGCGCCCGTCGCGCCTACGGCCGCGGTTCCCTCGACCAGCGTGAGGTGCTCCACGACGCCGGGCCCGTGCCCCGGCGACACCCGCCGCCCCGGGCCGATCTCGAGCCAGTAGACCTCGACCAGCCCTCCGCCGGCGGCGGCGCGCGCCTCCAGCAGGGTGGCGGTGACCGTGCCGTCGGAGATCCCCGGGGGCCGCGGCGTGCGGGGAACACCGCCCGGCGCCGCGGCCGCGGCCGTGCCCACGCCGGCGGCGGCCGCACCGCCGGCCGGTCGGGCGGCCGGCCGGGCGGCCGCCGGCGCATCGTCGGCGCCGGACGTCCCGGCGACCAAACGGGCCAGCGGGACGCGCAGGACTCCCGCCACGGCGTAGAGCGTTCCCAGCGTCGGATTGCGCTCGCCCTGCTCGAGTTCGGAGAGCGTCCCCTTGCCGATGCCGGCCGCGGCGGCGAGCCGGGACAGGCTCATGCCTTCCGCCAGGCGCAGGGCGCGAATGCGGCGCCCCACGCCCGCGAGCCGGGGATCGATTGCCGGTGCCATGCGGACAGACTACTGTGGTCAAACGTTCCGTAAACAGAACAGCGCGAAAGGCGGCACCGTGCATCCCGAAGCGACCTCCCCGCGGCCGTCGTCGCTCGCGCGCCCGGTCGTCGCCGGTCTCGTGACCGCGCTGGTCGGCTTCACGTCCTCGTTCGCCGTCGTTCTGGCCGGCCTGCAGGCCGCCGGGGCGTCGCCGACGCAGGCCGCCTCCGGCCTGCTGGCCCTGACGATCGCGTTCTCGCTGTGCACGATCGCCCTGGCATGGGCCACGAGGCTCCCCATCACCACCGCCTGGTCCACACCCGGAGCCGCACTGCTGGCCGCGGCGGGAGGGCTCGCGCTCGGCTGGGACGAGGCGGTCGGCGCGTTCCTGCTCTGCGGACTGCTCATCGCGCTGACCGGGGCGGTGCCCGCGCTGGGGCGCCTGCTGGCCTCGATCCCGGTCCCGCTGGCCCAGGCCATGCTGGCGGGCGTCCTCTTCGAATTGTGCCTGGCGCCGTTCACGGCGCTGGCCACCGTCCCGTGGCAGGCTGGCCCCGTGGTCTTCGTGTGGCTGGCCACGATGCGCTGGATGCCGCGCTGGTCCGTACCCGCGGCCATGCTGGCCACGCTCGCGGTCATCGGCTGGCACATGGGCTCCGCGGGGACGCCGATGCCGGCGGAGGTCCTGCCCCGGCTCGAGTTCACGGCGCCCCGGTTCACGGCCGAGGCCTTCGCGGGAATCACCCTGCCGCTCTTCGTCGTGACGATGGCCTCGCAGAACGTCCCGGGCGTGGCCGTCCTCGCGGGCTTCGGCTACCGGGTGCCGTGGAGCGCGTCGATGCTGGCCACGGGGGCGGGCTCCGTGGCGGCCTCCGTCTTCGGCGGGCACGCGATCAACCTCGCGGCGATCTCGGCGGCACTGGCGGCGGGCGAGGAGGCCGGCGAGGACCGGGATCGGCGGTGGGTCGCGGCCGTGTCGGCCGGATGCTTCTACCTGGTCCTGGGGCTCTCCTCGGCCGCCGTCGCCGCCCTCGCGGCCGCGGCCCCCGCGGGGCTTTTGGCCGCGGCCGCCGGGCTCGCGCTCCTGGGCACGCTCGGCAACGCCGCCTCCTCCGCCCTGGCGGACCCGGCGTCGCGGCTCGGCGCCCTGACGACCTTCCTGGTCACGGCGTCCGGCATCGGCTTCGCCGGCGTCGGGGCGGCCTTCTGGGGACTGGTGGGCGGCCTGGCCGTGCGCCTCCTGGTGGAGGCTCCGCACCGCCGGGCGGGGGCCAAGGCGCGGGCGGGGTCCTAGAGGAGGACCTCGCCCTTCTGGCCCTCCCGCGCCAGCGCCGTCAGCCTCGAGACGGCGCGGAAGTACTTCTTCATGTAGCCGCCGGCCAGCATCTCCTGCGTGAACAGCTCGCTGAACGGCGCCCCGCTGGCCACGATCGGGACGTCCTTGTCGTACAGCCGGTCGGCCAGCACGACGAAGCGCAGGGCCAGGGACTGCTCGGTGATCGTGTGCACGTTGTGCAGGACCAGCACGTCGATGCCGTCGAGCAGCTGGCGGTAGCGGCTGGGGTGCACGCTGGAGAGGTGCCGCACCAGCTCGGCGAAGTCGTCGACCGCCAGCGTCCGGTCGCCGTAGCGCGACGACGCGTACTCCTCGAGTTCGCCGTCGCCGATCGGCTCCGGGGCCTGCGGCAGCCCGCGGTGGCGGTAGTCCTCGCCGTCGATCCGTGCGACGTCGAACTGGTCCGCCAGGACCTGGATCTCCCGCTGGAAGTCGACGGCGGCGAAGCGGCCGTCGCCGAGCGACCCCGGCAGGGTGTTCGACGTGGCGGCCAGCTTGACCCCGGCGTCGGACAGCTCGCGCATGAGCCGCGACATGAGCACGGTGTCCCCCGGGTCGTCGAGCTCGAACTCGTCGATGCACACCAGCTTGTACCCGCTGAGGACCTCCACCGTCTTGCGGAAGGACAGCGCGCCCACGAGATTGGTGTACTCCACGAACGTGCCGAAGGCCTTCGGCCCCGGCGCGGCGTGCCACAGGGAGGCCAGGAGGTGGGTCTTGCCGACGCCGAATCCGCCGTCGAGGTAGATGCCCGCCTTCGCGGCCGGCCGCCGGCCGCCGAAGATCCTGCCGAAGAGGCCGCCCCCGGAGGCGGAGCCGATCCCCGCGGCGAAATCCCGCAGGCGCTGCACGGCCTCGCTCTGCGACGGCTGCGACGGGTCCGGGCGGTAGCTGTCGAAGGACACCTCCCCGAAGCGGTGAGACGGATGGAAACCGGCCAGCAGTTCATCGGCGGTCACTTGCGGAGTCCGGTGTGTCAGGTGCTGGATGGGGGCCACGGGCTGCGTCGGTTCCTTCGGTTCTCGGGCGGGTGGGCGCGCTCGGCGCGCCTTCGCCACTTTACGCCCCGCGCCGCCTCCACTCCCACACCGCGGCGGCGCGCGCCTCCCGCCGCGCGCCGCCCGCACTTCGCGCACCACCCCGCAGACCGGCCCGCGGCCCGTGAAGCCGTCAGCGAAATGTGGCGCGCACCGCGGTCCGGCCCCCGCCGGCGGCCGCGGGCACGGATAGTCTGGAGGGTGAAGACAACCGCAACCGCGAACCGAGGTTTCACCATGGGCGTCGCCGCCGACAGCAATCAGAAGTTCTCCTCCTACGCGCATCCGGAGCGCCTGGTGTCCACGGCCTGGCTGGCCGAGCGGCTGGGCGAGGACGGCCTGGTCGTCGTGGAGTCCGACGAGGACATCCTGCTCTACGAGACGGGCCACATCCCGGGTGCCGTGAAGATCGACTGGCACACGGACCTGAACGACGACGTCACGCGCGACTACATCCAGGGCCGCCGGTTCGCCGACCTCATGGGCGCGAAGGGCATCTCCCCCGACACCACGGTCGTGATCTACGGCGACAAGAGCAACTGGTGGGCGGCCTACGCCCTGTGGGTGTTCACCCTCTTCGGCCACGCGGACGTCCGGCTGCTGGACGGCGGCCGCGACAAGTGGATCGCCGAGGGCCGCGAGCTGACCCGCGCGAAGCCGTCGCCGGCCGCCGTCGAGTACCCGGTCAGGGAGCGCGACGACGCCCCGATCCGCGCATTCCTGCCCGACGTGCTGGCCCACTTCGGCAAGCCGCTCATCGACGTGCGCTCCCCCGAGGAGTACTCCGGCGAGCGCACGCACATGCCGGCGTACCCCGAGGAGGGCGCGCTGCGCGGGGGGCACATCCCGACGGCGGCCTCCGTGCCGTGGGCCCGCGCGGCCGCCGCCGACGGCACGTTCAGGACCCGCGCCGAGCTCGAGGACATCTACCTCGGCGACGCCGGGCTGCGCCCCGGGGACGACGTCGTCGCCTACTGCCGCATCGGCGAACGTTCCAGCCACACCTGGTTCGTGCTCAGGTACCTTCTCGGCTTCGAAACGGTGCGGAACTACGACGGCTCGTGGACGGAGTGGGGCAACGCGGTGCGCGTTCCCATCACCCGCGGCACCGAACCCGGCGAAGCCCCCGCGCCGAAGGCGGCCTAGCCGTGGCCGCCGCGCTGCCCCCGCAGCTCGCCGAGATCGTCGAGGACTTCAACGCGCTCTCCGAACAGGAGCGCCTGGAGCTGCTGCTCGAGTTCTCCGACGGTTTGCCGGAGCTGCCCGAACGCCTGGCCGGGCACCCGGAGCTACTCGAGCAGGTCGTGGAGTGCCAGTCCCCCGTATTCCTGACGCTCGAGGTCGGGACCGGCTCGGACCGGCCGGTCAGCCTGTACTTCTCCGCGCCCCGCGAGGCGCCGACGACGCGGGGCTTCGCCGGCGTCCTCCACGAGGGCCTCGACGGACTGCCCGCCGCGGACGTCCTCGCCGTGCCGGACGACATGCCGCACCAGCTGGGCCTCACGCGGGCGATCACGCCGCTGCGCATGCGGGGCATGACGGCGATGCTGGGCCGGATCAAGCGCCAGGTCCGCGAGGCCCTGGCCTCCGGAGACTAGCCGGGACGGGGCGGAGGACCATGGCGCGCCGCACTGGCGCCGGGGGCGGTGAGGCCGGCGGCCGTCCCGCGGCCGGCGCGACGCCGGCGACCGCGGCGCTGGACGCGGCCGGCGTTCCCTATGCGCTACACCGGTATCCGCACGACCCCGCGGCCGCTTCGTTCGGCCTCGAGGCGGCCGAGGCGCTGGGCGTCGATCCGGCCCGGGTGTTCAAGACGCTGCTCGTCTCCACGGGTGGAGGCCTCGCCGTCGGGCTCGTGCCCGTCGCGCGCAGCCTCGGCCTGAAGGCCATGGCGGCCGCGCTCGGCGTGAAGAAGGTGGAGATGGCCGACCCCGCGGCGGCCGAGCGGCGCACGGGCTACGTGGTCGGGGGCATCTCGCCGCTGGGCCAGCGCCACCGCTCCCCCTCGGTGATCGACGCGTCGGCCCGGGACCACGGAACGGTCTTCGTGTCCGGGGGGCGGCGCGGCCTGGAGATCGAGCTCGCGCCCGACGCCCTCGCCCAAACCGTCGGCGCGTCCTTCGCGGACCTCGCCACCGGTGGGGGCCGGCGTTCCTAGCGCGCGGTGCCCACCGCGTCGGGCACCGCACCGGGGTGCGGGGCGTCCAGCACGGGGCCCAGCCACGCGGTGACCGTGGCCGACCAGTGACCGGGGTCCACGTTCCACTCGCGCGTGTGCTTGGCCTGCGTGAAGCGTTCGAACGTCACGAACGCCGGATTCAACTCGGCGAGCTCGGCGGAGGGCCCCACGGGCACGAAGTCGTCGTCCTCGCTGTGCAGGATCAGCGTCGGCACGCGCAGGTGGTCGGCCCGGGCCACCCAGTTGAGGTCCTTGAGGTTCACGGGCGAGGCCAGGCCGGTCACCCAGCGCCCGCCGCGGTTCGCGAGCATCCACTGTCCGAGGCGTCCCACCGGCTCCGGGATCCGGTTCACCCGGGCGTGGTGGCGCAGCACGTCCATCCAGTTGACCACCGGGCCGTCGAGCACCAGCGCCTGGAGCCGCCGGCGGTGCCGCGACCGGTCGGCCACCTGCAGGGCGATCGCCCCGCCCATGGACCAGCCGAAGAGCACGACGTCGCGCGCCCCCTGCCCCACGGCGTAGTCGATCGCCGACTCGACGTCGCGCCACTCGGTGCTTCCCAGCCCGTAGCGCTGGTCGGTGGCGTCCGGCGCCTGGCCGTCGTTCCGGTACGACACGAGCAGCGCGGTCATGCCGAGCCCCTGCACGGTCGGCAGGGCGCGGATGCCCTCGGCGCGGTTCGCCCCGCGGCCGTGCACCATGATCGCCCAGGTCCGTGAGCGGTGGCTCCCGGGAACCAGCCACGCAGGGGCCGCCCCGCCCTCGACCGGGACCATGACCTCCCGGGCCTGCACGTCGATGTCGGAGGGCTCGCCGTAGACGACGCCGGACCACCGGCCGCGCACCGCTGCCGCCAGGTTCCCGGAGTAGACGTGTTCGACGCGCCGGGCGATCGTCCCCTCGGCGGGGGTGTAGGACGTGATGGCGCCGATGCGGGCGTGCCCGCGGCCGGCGTCGAAGAAGAGGGAATAGGTGCCGGGGACCGTCGTCTCCCCGTTCGCCGGGAGGATGACCTCGGTGCCGTCGGCGGTGGTGACCACCGCGAGCACCGCGAGGTCCTCCCCCAGCACCCGGGCGGGGGTCACGACCTGCCGGGCGAAGTGGCCGGCGAGCGCCGAGACGCTTCCCGCGAGGAGCGACCCCGCGGCGAGGCCGACGCCGGCGCCCATCACCCCCCACCGGAGCATCGGGGCGCTGGCCAGCGGCGGACGGGGGGACGTTTTCATCGGACCCATGGCCCCATCATCCCAAGTTCGGCGCGGGACGGCGAATCGCCACGGTCCCCGCGGTGCCGGGAATGGGCCCGGCTCCTGGTTCGTTGTCACGGACGTGAGCAACCTCGACAAGAGCAACCCAGACCAGCAACTCCCCGACGCCGTTCCCGTGGCCAAGAGCGACGACGAGTGGCGGCGCGAGCTGACCCCCGACGAGTACCGCGTGCTGCGCCAAGCCGGCACCGAACGGCCCTTCACCGGCGAATACTGGGACAGCCGCGAGGAGGGCGTCTACGCGTGCCGCGCGTGCGGGGCGGAACTCTTCGCCAGCGGCCAGAAGTTCGACGCGCACTGCGGCTGGCCGTCCTTCTGGGCGCCACTGGCGGAGGGCTCCGTCCGGTACCTGCGCGACTCGGCGCTCGGCATGGAGCGCATCGAGGTCCGGTGCGCGTCCTGCGACTCGCACCTGGGCCACGTCTTTGAGGGCGAGGGCTTCGGCACGCCGACGGACCAGCGCTACTGCATCAATTCGGTCTCGCTGAGCCTGCGCCCGGCGCGGTAGCCGACGGTTCGGGGGGCACCGGCTGCGCCGAGCATCCCCCCGGCTGTGCCTCCGAACGGTGGGCGCGATGTCGAGCACGCAGGATGCTTATGCTCGGCATAACCGACAGTTAGAAAAACTTTCCTGTGGCTACGCTGGAACCACGATCCCGCAACGCCGGACCTTCTCCTCACCGTGGAGATCCGCAGATGGAAAGAGGTGCCCCCATGTCCCAGGCCACGATCACCACCCGTCCCGCCGATGCGGCGGACCTCGCCGCCCACCCGGCATGGCTGGCCCTCAAGGGCGCGGCCACGCGCTTCCAGTCCCTGCAGGTCAAGGACGGGTCCGTCCCCGCCGCGGGGGACCACGCGCTCGCCGCCGAGCTGACGGAGACCATCGTCGGCGCGGTGGCGGAGCTGGCACCCCACTTCCCCCACGACGCCGAGTACCTGGACCTGCTGGTCCGGGACTTCCGCCGCTGGGCCGGAGCGGGCTTCGGCGTCCCGGACTTCCTCGACTCCCTGGTGGCCTTCCGCCCGCAGCTGCACCGGGTCGACGGCCTGCGCCACCTCGTCGTGTTCCCCATGTATACGCAGAACGGTTCCACCAACCGCTGCGTCGAGGCCGTGCTGGTCGAGGTGATCTGGCCGGACTTCATCGCCGACCTGGAGGCCGGCGAGTACTCCAACAAGCTCTTCGTCCCGCTGCGCTTCCTGGACTTCACGCCGGGCTACGACACCAACTCGGCGGTGCTCTTCCCCGAGTCCGTCGCCCTGCGCGAGACGCCCACGTTCACCTGGGGCGCCATCTTCCAGGACCGCGAGGCCGCCCGCTACGGCCGCGTCGTGCGGGCCGCCGCCGCGACCACCAACCTCGAGCTGCCCGCGGACGCGGCGGAGCTGCTCTCCGACCAGCGGCTGGCGGAGGAGACGTTCGTGATGTGGGACCTCATCCACGACCGCACCCACATGCGGGGGGACCTGCCGTTCGATCCCTTCATGATCAAGCAGCGCATGCCCTTCTTCCTGTACTCCCTCGAGGAGCTGCGCTGCGACCTCACCGCGTTCCGCGAGAGCGTGAAGCTGCAGGCGGACAGGAGCGCCCCCGAGGCCGCCCGCCGGCACGCCAAGCTGGTGCAGTACGCGGTCATCTTCGACCGGATCTTCCGCTTCTCCATCACGGGTTCGCGCGTGCGCAACTACGACGGGCTGGGCGGCCAGCTCCTCTTCGCATGGATGCACCAGCACCACGTACTGCACTGGACCGACACGAAGCTCACCATCGACTGGGACGCCGTGCCCGGCGTGGTGAGCGCGCTCGGGGACGCCATCGACGAGTTGTACTGGCGCTCCATCGACCGGCCCAAGCTCGCCCACTGGCTCGCCGCCTACGAGCTGGTCTCGGCGACGGTCACGCCCCACCCCGCGTCCACGTGGGCCCGCGGCAAGGACGCGCTGCCGCTGACGGCGCCGCTGCGGGAGATGACGGACCTGGTGATGGACGACGAGTTCCCGCTCTCCATGTTCTTCGAGGCCCTGTCCAAGAAGATGAAGCCCGTGATCGAATCCACCGTGGGGATCACAGCCGCCGACGCCGCCGGGGCGAACGCCTAGACTCGTTCGCATGACATCCCTTGACGGCCTGACGGTGCTGGTGGCGGGCGCCACCAGCACCTCCGGCGTTGCCGCCGCCCACGCCCTGCACGACGCCGGGGCCACCGTCCTCGCGGCCGGAACCGACGCCGGCCGGCTCGGGGAGCGCCTGCCCTTCGCCGCGGCCCGCTACGCCGTCGACCTCGCGGACCCCGCCGCCGTGGCCGGGCTCGCCGCCCGGATCCGCGGCGAGCACGGGCGCCTCGACGGGCTCGTCCACCTGGTGGGCGGCTGGCGCGGCGGCCAGGGCCTGGGCGGGCAGACCGACGAGGACTGGGACTTCCTGCACCGCAACGTCCTCACGACGCTGCGCAACACCTCCCGCGCCTTCTACGACGACCTGGCCGCCTCCGACCGCGGCCGCCTCGCCATCGTCTCGGCGACGGCGGTCGCGAACCCCACGGCCTCCGGGGCCAACTACGCCGCGGCCAAGTCCGCGGCGGAGACGTGGACCCGCGCCGTGGCCGCGGGCTTCCGCGCGGCGCAGTCCGGCAGCAAGGACGGACCGCAGCCCCAGCGCTCGGCCGCCGTCGTGCTGGTGATCAAGGCGTTCGTCGACGCCGCCGCCCGCCGGGCGGCCCCCGGCAAGGAATTCGCGGGGTTCACCGACGTCGAGGACTTCGCGTCCGCCGTCGTCCGCCTGTTCGCCCAGGACGCCGCCGCCCTGAACGGCGCGCGGATCTCGCTGGTCCCCGGGACCGACCCCGCCCCGGCCCGCTAGCCCGGGCCGCCCCACCGCACCCGGCGGCGCCGCTCCCCGGCCCGCCCCCACCCGAATCGAGGACCCCATGACGTCGTCCCTGTCCCAGACCCCCACGCTGCACGACCGCTCGGTGCGCGGCTTCGCGTCCGACAACTACTCGGGCGTGCACCCGGAGATCCTCGACGCGCTGGTCGCCGCCAACGGCGGACACCAGGTCGCCTACGGCGAGGACGACTACACGCGACGGCTCCGGGAGGTCGTCGAGGACCATTTCGGCGACGGCGCCGAGGCCTTCCCGGTGTTCAACGGCACCGGGGCGAACGTCACCGCGCTGCAGTCCGTGCTCCCCCGCTGGGGCGCCGTGGTCTGCGCGACGACCGCGCACATCAACGTCGACGAGAACGGGGCCCCCGAGCGCATCGGCGGCATGAAGCTCCTCGGCGTCCCCACGGACGACGGCAAGCTCACCCCCGAGCTGATCGACCGCGAGGCCTGGGGCTGGGGCGACGAGCACCGCGCCCAGCCGCTCGCCGTGTCCATCACGCAGTCCACCGAGCTGGGGACGCTGTACAGCGTGGAGGAGCTGCGCGCGATCGCCGACCACGCCCACTCGCTGGGCATGCGGCTGCACGTGGACGGCGCGCGCCTGTCCAACGCCGCCGCGGCCCTGGGCCTGCCGCTGCGCGCGTTCACCCGCGACGTGGGCGTGGACATCCTCAGCTTCGGCGGCACCAAGAACGGACTCATGTTCGGCGAGGCCGTGGTGGTGCTGAACCCGGAGGCCTCGACCGGCCTGCCGTACCTGCGGAAGATGAACATGCAGCTGGCCTCCAAGATGCGCTTCGCCTCCGCCCAGCTCGTGGCCCTGTACGAGGGCGACCTGTGGCTGCGCTCGGCGTCCCACGCCAACGCGATGGCCGCCCGGCTGCGCGCCGCCGTCGACGGCATCGACGGCGTGGAGGCGACCCGGCCCACGCAGTCCAACGCCGTGTTCGCCCGCCTCCCGGCCGGCGTCGCCGACCGGCTGCGCGCGTCGTTCCGCTTCTACGACTGGGACCAGGCCACCGGGGAGGTCCGGTGGATGTGCACGTTCGACACCACCGAGGAGGATGTCGACGCGTTCGCCGACGCCATCCGGCGCGAGCTCGCCGCCGGCTGATGCGGCGCGGCGTGCCGCCCCGGCGGCGCCGCCCGCGCGGCCTAGACTCGTGGGCGTGAGCGCATCCGGCGACCTCTCGCAGGTACCCCCAGACTTCATGACGGCCCTGGCCGCTTTGCGCCGCGCCCGCGCCCGGAGCGAGGTGCGGCTCCGGGAGGTGCCGGCCCCGGCGCGGCTGGCGCCGTTCGCCGTCGCGCTCTCCGCCGAGGTGGCCGCGCCCGCCGCCGCGGCGCGGCGCCCCGTCCACGGACCGGCGGCGGCCGCGCTCGCCGACGCGGGGGTCGCCCCGGGGGGCGACGAACTCGCCGCGGGGCGCTTCATCCTCCTCCACGACCCGGACGGCTCGGCCGTGTGGAAGGGCAGGTTCCGCGTCGTGACCTACATCCGCGCGCAGCTCGACGCCGCCATGGGCAACGACGAGATGCTCGGCTCCGTCGCGTGGACGTGGCTGGTGGAGGCGCTCGACGGGCACGGTGCCTCCTACGCGCAGGCCGGCGGCACGGCCACGCGGGTGCTGTCGGAGAGCTTCGGCGGCCTGGCCGAGCGGCCGGGGACGATCGACATCGAGTTGCGCGCCTCCTGGACGCCGCGCGACGCCGACGTCACCCGGCACCTCGAGGCGTGGAGCGACATGGTCTGCACGTTCGCCGGCCTGCCGCCGCTCCCGGCGGGGGTCACGCCGCTCCCACACCGCCGCCGGTCCGCGGCCCGGTAGAATCGGAAGAACCATGACCTCCGCGCACACCGCCCTCAGCCCCGTAGCAGCCCCCGCCGACGCGGACGGCGTCCCCGACGCGCAGGCGGCCCCGCCCGCGGAGCCAGTCCCCCTGACGGAACCGCGCGACGGGGTCCCCGCGGTCATCGACACCCCGTCGGGGCTGCGGCGCGCCGCCGCCGCCATCGCCGCCGGCCGCGGCCCCGCGGGCGTCGACGCCGAGCGCGCCTCCGGCTTCCGGTACGGGCAGCGTGCGATGCTCGTCCAGATCCGCCGCGAGGGCGCCGGCACCTGGCTGATCGATCCCGAGCCCTTCGACGACCTGGCCCCGATCAACGCCGCGCTCGCCGGGGTCGAGTGGATCCTCCACGCCTCGACGCAGGACCTGCCGTGTCTCGAGGAGGTCGGCATGCGCCCGGACCGGCTGTTCGACACGGAACTGGCGGCGCGGCTCGCCGGGCTCCCGCGCGTGGGGCTGGGCGCCGTCGTCGAATCGCTGCTCGGGCTCAGCCTGGCCAAGGAGCACTCCGCCGCCGACTGGTCCACGCGGCCCCTGCCGGAGCCGTGGCTGCGCTACGCCGCGCTGGACGTCGAGGTGCTCACCGAGCTGCGCGTCGAGCTGATCCGGCTGCTCGAGGAGGGCGGCAAGCTGGGCATCGCCGAGGAGGAGTTCGAGTCCATCCGCACGGCCCCGCCGTCCGGCCCCCGCACCGACCCCTGGCGCCGGACCTCGGGCCTGCACCAGCTGCGGGACCGCCGGCAGCTCGCCGCGGTCCGCGCGCTCTGGGAGGAGCGCGAGTCCCTCGCCGAGAACCGCGATCTGGCGCCGGGCCGCCTGATCCCCGACGCCGCGCTCGTCGCCGCCGCGAAGGTCATGCCGACGACCGTCCCCCAACTGCTCAAGACGCCCGGCTTCCACGGGCGGGCCGCGGGCAAGGAGGCCCCGCGCTGGCTGCGCTGCATCCAGGAGGCCCGGTCCACGACCGACCTTCCCCCGCTGCACCTGCAGTCGAACACGCCGCCGCCGCCGCGCACCTGGGCGGACAAGGACCCGGCTGCCGCCCGGCGGCTGAACACCGCGAAGCCGCGCATCGCCCGCGCCGCCCAGCAGCTGGACATGCCGCTCGAGAACCTGCTCACGCCGGACTACCTGCGCCGGATCTGCTGGCGGCCGCCCGCTCCGGTGGAGCCGGAGACCGTGGCCGACGCGCTGCTGGAGCTGGGGGCCCGTCCGTGGCAGGTCCGCATCGCCGCGCCGATCATCACCGTGGCCTTCCTCGACCCCGATCCGGCCCCCTAGGCAGCGGGTGCGCCGCCGCGGCCCATCCCGCCGCGCCTGGCGTGCCGTGTCCGTTCCGCCGTGCCTGTTGCGCCAGAAGTTACTCGCCAGTAACGTATGGTGTGAATCACAGTCCCTTCCGTGAACAGGAGTACCCGGTGACCGCAACCGCACCCCGTCCGCTCGGCCGGCAGCGCCAGATCCGCGACGTGGTCTTCGTCGACGGCGTCCGCACCCCCTTCGGGAGGGCCGGGGACAAGGGCATCTACCACGGCACCCGTGCCGACGACCTCGTCGTCAAGTGCATCAGGGACCTCCTGCGCCGCAACCCGTCGCTCCCTCCGGAGCGCGTGGACGAGGTCGCCGTCGCCGCGACGACGCAGACCGGGGACCAGGGGCTGACGATCGGACGCACCGCGGCCCTCCTGGCCGGGCTCCCGCAGTCGGTGCCCGGCTACGCGATCGACCGCATGTGCGCCGGCGCGATGACGGCGGTCACCACCACCGCCGGCTCGATCGCCTTCGGGGCCTACGACGTCGCCATCGCCGGCGGCGTGGAGCACATGGGCAACCACCCGATGGGCGCCGGGGCCGACCCCAACCCCCGCTTCCTCTCCGAACGGATCGTGGACCCCGCGGCCCTGAACATGGGCAACACCGCGGAGAACCTCCACGACCGGTTCCCCGCCATCACCCGCGAGCGCGCGGACCGCTACGCCGCGGCCAGCCAGGCCAAGCTCGCCGCGGCGTACGGCGCGGAGCGCATCCAGCCGGACCTCGTCCCGGTCGCCGCCCGGCGCCCCGGCGAGGGCTGGGCCGTGCGCACGACCGACGAGCCGCCCCGCCCCGGCACCACGGAGGCGGACCTCGCGTCGCTGCGCACGCCGTTCCGCGCCCACGGACGCGTGACCGCGGGCAACGCGGCGGGACTCAACGACGGGGCGTCGGCGGCCCTCCTGGCCTCCGCCGACGCGGCGCGGGAGCTCGGCCTGCCGGTGAAGATGCGGCTGGTGTCGTACGCGTTCGCCGGCGTCGAACCCCAGGTCATGGGCATTGGACCGGTCCCCGCCACCGAGAAGGCGCTCGCCCAGGCCGGCCTGGACATCGGGGACATCGGCCTGTTCGAGATCAACGAGGCCTTCGCGGTGCAGGTGCTGGCCTTCCTGGACCACTTCGGGATCCCCGAGGACGACCCGCGCGTCAACCCGTACGGCGGGGCGATCGCCGTCGGACACCCGCTCGCCTCCTCGGGGGTGCGGCTCATGACGCAGCTGGCCCGCCAGTTCGCCGAGGACCACGACGTCCGCTTCGGGCTCACGACCATGTGCATCGGGCTCGGCATGGGCGGCACCGTCATCTGGGAGAACCCCCACCACGCCGACTACGGGAAGGACGCCTAGCCATGGCGCAGGACCACTTCACACGCTTCGAGGAGCTCGCGGCCCTGGTGCCGGACGAGACCGTCACGCACACGCTGGCCAACGACGTCGCGCTCCCGGGCGGGCGCACCCTCGCCCTCCTCACGCTCGATAACGGCCTGGACCACACCCGCCCCACCACGCTGGGCCCGAACACGCTGATCGAGCTCGGCCGCGCGCTCGCGGCGCAGCGGGAACGCGCGGCGGCCGGCGAGATCCACGGTCTGGCCGTGACCGGCAAGCCCCATTTCCTTGTCGCCGGGGCGGACCTCTCCACCGTGCAGAACCTGCGCGACGCCCGCCAGGGCCGGCTGATGGCCGAACTCGGCCACGCGGCCTACGACCTGCTGGCGGACCTCGGCGTCCCCACGTTCGCCTTCATCAACGGCGTGGCGCTCGGCGGGGGCCTGGAGATCGCCCTGGCCGCCAACTACCGCACCGTCTCCTCCGGGGCGGCCGGCATCGGGCTGCCCGAGGCGTTCATCGGCCTGGTGCCCGGCTGGGGCGGGGTCTACCGCCTGCCCCGCCTGATCGGCCCGGAGGCGGCGATGACCGTCATGATCGAGAACCCACTGAGCAACAACCGGTCCATCGGCGGGACGGACGCCCGCCGGCTCGGCATCGCCGACGCGCTCTTCGAGCCGGCGGACTTCCTCGAGCGCTCCGTCGCTTGGGCCGAGGGCGTGATGGCGGGAACCACCGTCGTGGACCGTCCCCACGCCGTCGACCCCGGCACGGCCGACGGCGGCGCGCGCTGGGACGCCGCCGCGGCGAAGGCCCGCGCGTTCGTCGCCGCCAAGACCTCCGACGCCGCGCCGGCGCCGGGCAGGGTGATCGACGTCTTCGAGGCGGGGAAGTGCGCGACCCAGCGCGAGTCCGCCGAGTTGGAATGCCTGGCGCTGACCGAGCTGATGCAGACCCCGCAGTTCCACGACACCGTCTACGCGTTCCTGGATCTGGTCCAGAAGCGGTCCAAGCGACCGGCGGGCGCGCCGGACCGGAAGCTGGCCCGGCCCGTCACCAAAATCGGCGTCGTCGGGGCGGGGCTGATGGCCGGGCAGTTCGCCCTGCTCTTCGCCAAGGCGCTGAAGGTGCCCGTCGTCATCACGGACGTGGACCAGGAGCGCGTGGACAAGGGTCTGGCCTACATCCACGGAGAGGTCGACAAGCTCCGCGCCAAGGGCCGGATGTCGGCCGACGCCGCGAACCGCACCAAGGCCCTGGTGACGGCCTCCGTCTCCAAGGAAGCGTTCGCGGACGCGGACTTCGTGATCGAGGCCGTCTTCGAGGAGCTGTCCGTCAAGAAGCAGGTGTTCGCCGAGGTCGAGGCCGTGGTGTCCCCCGAGTGCATCCTCGCCACCAACACGTCGTCGCTCTCGGTCACCGAGATGGCCGCGGACCTCAGGCATCCCGAGCGCGTGGTGGGCTTCCACTTCTTCAATCCGGTGGCGGTCATGCCGCTGGTGGAGATCGTGCGCGCCCCGCGGACGGACGACGCGGTGCTCGCCACCGCCTTCGCGCTGGCCAAGGAGCTGAGGAAGACCGCGGTGCTCGTCAAGGACTCCGCCGCGTTCGTGGTCAACCGCGTGCTCCTGCGCCTCATGGGGGAGGTGTCCAACGCGTTCGACGACGGGACCCCCGCAGAGGTCGCGGACACCGCGCTGCGCCCCATGGGCCTGCCCATGACGCCGTTCGCGCTCCTGGCGATGGTCGGCATCCCCGTGGCGCAGCACGTGACCGAGTCGCTGCACGCGGCGTTCGGGGAGCGCTTCCGCGTCTCCGCCAACCAGCAGGCCCTCATCGACCATGGGGTCAGGGAACTGTGGGTCACGGGCGAGGACGGCGTGCGGAGGATCCCCGCCGCCACCCTGGACCTGCTGGCCTTCGGCGACAGGCCGAGCACCTCCGACGAGCTGCTCGTGCGCACGCAGGACGCGCTGGCCGAGGAGATCGGCCTGATGCTCGCCGAGGGCGTCGTCGCCGGTCCCGAGGACATCGACCTGTGCATGGTCATGGGCGCCGGCTGGCCCATGCACCTGGGCGGGATCACGCCCTATCTCGACCGCGTGGGCGCGTCCGAGCGCGTCAACGGCCGCAGGTTCCACCCCGCGCGGGCGTAGCGTCCCGCCGGGCGGCCGCCACCGTGGCCGCCCGCGGGGCCGCCCGCGGGGAAGCCGGCGCGGGAAATCGTCCGGAACCGCTTCCCAAACGGCCGGGCCGTGGAACACTATGGGGCATGAACGATTTCCTGGCCGGAAAACCGGCGCGACGTGCAGTTTTGGGAACCTCGCTGACGGCCGGGACGGTCGCCGCGCTAACAGCATGCGGGGGCGGGCAGGAGCCGGCGGCCAGTCCGTCGGCCGAGGCGGAGGCCACGGAGGCGACCACCACGGACAAGCTGCCCGTCGGGGGGCGCGCCTCGGTGGACCTCAAGGGGCACAACTACCTGCTCTACCGCCCGGACGAGACCACCGTGCTCGCCTACAGCGCGGTCTGCACCCACGAGGGGTGCCAGGTCGGCGTCGGCTCGAAGGTCTTCCAGTGCCCGTGCCACGGCTCGGAGTTCGCGTTCGAGGACGGGGCGCGGGTTGCGGGCCCGGCAAAGGACCCGCTCCCCAGCTACCGGGCGGTCATCGAGGGCGACAAGGTCCTCGTCTACCTGTAGCCGTCAGCTGAACAGGGCCACCTTCGGCGTCCGCGGGAAGATGCCGTCGAGGATCTCGAGGTCCCCGGCCGTGGGGACCCACGCCGCCGATCCGGCGTTCTCGGTCACCTGTTCGGGCCGCGTCGCCCCGGCGATCACGCTGGACACGGTGGGCTGCGCCGCGAGCCAGGAGAAGGCCACCTGAAGTTCCGTGAGCCCGCGCTCCCGGGCGAAATCGCCGAACTCGCGGAGCTGGCCGAAGTCGGCGCGGTCCAGGAGGTTCTGCCGCGAGTGCGTCAGCCGGCTTCCCTCGGGGGCGCGGCCCGCGGAGTACTTCCCCGTGAGCAGGCCGTTGGCCAGGGGGAAGTACGGCAGCACGCCCAGGCCGTAGGCCTCGGCGGCCGGGACGACCTCCAGCTCCGCCCGCCGGTCCAGCAGGTTGTAGTGGCTCTGGCTGGAAACGAACGGCGTGTAGCCGCCCTGTCGGGCGACGAACTCCGCCTCGGCGATCTGCCAGCCCGCGCGGTTGGAGTGGCCGATGTAGCGCACCTTGCCGGCACGGACGAGGTCGTCCAGCGCGGCCAGCGTCTCCTCGATGGGCGTCAGCGCGTCCGGCACGTGGAACTGGTACAGGTCGATGTAGTCGGTCCCGAGGCGCCGAAGGGACGCCTCGACCGCCGTCGCGATGTAGCGGCGGGAGCCCCGCGCGCCGAAGTCGCGGCCGTTCGTCCCGCGCATGTCCATGCCGAACTTCGTGGCCACCACGACGTCGTCGCGCCGGCCACCCAGCGCCTTGCCCAGGCGGGTCTCGGAGAGTCCGGGCTCCGCGCCGTAGCTGTCCGCCGTGTCGAACAGCGTCACGCCCGCGTCGATGGCCGCGTGCACGACGGCGTCCGTGCCGTCCTGGGACTCGGTGGCGGTCCCGGACCGGCCCAGGTTGTTGCACCCCAGCCCGACGACCGAGACGGCCAGCCCGGAGTCGCCGAGGCGGCGGTACTCCATCGTGGAAGGGGTGGGGGCGGCTGCGCGGTCGTTCATGGGTTCCTTTCCGTGGGGGCCGGCGGGTCCGGAGGGGCTGCCGGGCCGGGTTCGTGCCTCGTGGCGAGCCTAGTGCAGAACCCGGGGCGCGGGCGCACCCGGCGCCGGCGGACGTGTTGGTTCACTCCACACACAGCTTGTCTGGCTACCATCGAATGGTGACGGAACACGGGAGCGATCCCCTCATCGGGACGACGATCGACGGCCGGTACCGGGTCGGCAGCCGGCTGGCCCGCGGCGGCATGTCGACGGTCTACCTCGCCACCGATCTGCGCCTGCACCGGGACGTCGCCGTGAAGGTGCTGTACCCGCACCTCGCGGAGGACCCGAAGTTCGTCAGCCGGTTCGAGGCGGAGGCGATCACCGCCGCGAAGCTCTCCCACCCGCACGTGGTCAGCGTCCTGGACCAGGGGGTGGACGGCCACCTGGCCTACCTCGTCATGGAGTACGTCAAGGGCCGAACCCTGCGCCACCTGCTCCGCGAGCGCGGCAGCCTGCCGCCCCGGCAGGCGCTGGCCCTGCTCGATGCGATCGTCGACGGTCTCGCGTCCGCGCACGACGCCGGGCTGGTGCACCGGGACATGAAGCCCGAGAACGTGCTGCTGGCCGACGACGGCCGCGTCAAGGTGGCCGACTTCGGCCTGGCGCGGGCCACGAGCAACCACACGGCCACCGGGACGCTCGTCGGCACGGTCGCCTACATCTCCCCCGAGCTCGTGACCGGCGCTCCGTCCGACGCGCGGAGCGACATCTACGCCATCGGCATCATGCTCTACGAACTGCTCACGGGCGAGCAGCCCTTCACCGCGGACCTGCCGATCAACGTGGCCTTCCGCCACGTCAACGACACCGTGCCGCCGCCCTCGGAGGTCCTCCCGGGACTCGCCGAGGACCTGGACGAACTCGTCGAGTGGTGCACCGCCAAGGACCCCGAGGACCGCCCGCACGACGCGGCCGCGCTCCTGGGCGAGCTCCGGCACATCCGCACGAGCCTGACGGACGAGCAGCTCGACTTCGGTGCCGCGGGTCCGGCGGACGCCGACCTCGACCGCTACCGTTCCGCGGCCGGCGCCGCCGCCGCCGGGGAACGCGACACCGAGGCGATCTCCGGGACGGACGGCGCCTACCGGGCCACGGCGGCGGGTCGGCCCACGGAGGAGGCGACGTCGGCTATCCCGGCGTTCGACGGCGCCACCAGCGCGATCGCGGCCGAGGGCGCCACGAGCGTCATCCCCGCGGCCCCGCAGGCCACCCGCGCCATCCCCCGCGCGGACGACGCCCGCGCGAACGCGGCGCGCCGCGGCGGCGCCGCCGTTCCCGCGGCGCTTCCGAAGCCGGCGCTTCCGGAGACCGCGCAGCCGGAGCCCGCGCCGGTCCCGACGACGGCCCGGCAGGCCAAGCGCCAGGCGAAGGCGGTGCGCCGGGAGTGGGACCGCGAGGCGCAGCGGCCGCTGGAGCGGCTCGACACCCCGCGCTCGCGCCGCACCGGATGGATCCTGGCCGCCGTCCTCGTGGCGCTGGCCGCGCTCGTGGGCACCGCGGCGTGGTTCTTCGGCGCGGGTCCCGGGGCCGCCGTCGACGTGCCACAGCTCAGCGGACAGCCCGCGCAGCGCGCGGTGCAGGAACTCGCGGTCCTCGGCGTGGACGCGCGGCAGCGTCAGGTCTTCGACGAGAGGCTGGACGACGGCCTCGTGGTCTCCACCGACCCCGCGGCCGGGACGCGGATCCGCCGCTACCAGGACGTGCAGCTGCTGGTCTCCAAGGGGCCGGAACTGTTCGCCGTGCCGAACATCGTCGGGCGGACCGAGGACGATGCCAAATCCGTCCTGGGCGAGGCGCAACTCACCGCGGGAACGGCGACGCGCGAGTTCAACGAGTCCGTCGCCGCCGGGCGGATCGTGTCGCAGCGCCCCGCGCCCGACAGCGAGGCCCGGCGCGGCGCCGCCGTGGCCTACGTCGTCTCCCGAGGCCAGGCACCCGTCGCGGTGCCCTCCGTGGTGGGCGAGCCGGCGGACGAGGCCCGGGCCATCCTCGAGTCCGCCGGACTGCAGGGCCGGGAGTCCGGGAAGGAATTCAGCCGGGACGTCGCCGAGGGCGCCGTCATCTCCCAGGATCCCGCCCGGGGCGAGGTCAAGCGGGGTTCGACGGTCACCTACGTGGTCTCGCGGGGGCCGCGGATGGTCGAGGTGCCGAACGTGGTCGGCGACGACATCGAAGCCGGCCAGCGGGAGCTCGAGGAGCTCGGGTTCGTCGTGGAGCTCAAGGAGGTCGGCTTCGGCATCGTGTTGGGCAAGATCGTCGCGCAGGATCCCGCCTCGGGGGCGCTGCCGGAGGGTTCGACCGTCACCCTGCGCGTGGTGTAGCGGCGGCCCGGGCCAGACGGCCGCGGGGCGGCCTCACGCGGAAGCCGCCCCGCCCCGCCGTCGTGCCGGGCCCCCGGCCGCCTACGGGCGGACGCCGCGCTTCGCGAGCGCGCCGGACACCAGGAACGCCATCTCGAGAGACTGGCGGTGGTTCAGGCGCGGATCGCAGACCGACTCGTACAGGTCGTCGAACTGGTCCTCGCGGATCGGGTCCGCGCCGCCCAGGCACTCCGCGACGTCGTCGCCGGTCATTTCGACGTGCAGACCGCCCGGGTAGGTGCCCAGCGCGTCGTGGACCTCGAAGAAGCCCTTGACCTCGTCCATGACGTCCTCGAAGTTGCGGGTCTTGTAGCCGTTTTGGCTGGTGACGGTGTTGCCGTGCATGGGATCCGTGACCCACAGCACCTGCGCGCCGGAGGCGGTCACCTTCTCCACGAGGTTCGGCAGCTTCTCGCGGATGTTTTTCGCACCCATGCGGGTGATGAAGGTCAGGCGCCCGGGTTCGCGGTTCGGATCGAGTTTCTCGATGAGCGCCAGCGCGTCCTCGGCGGAGGTGGAGGGACCGAGCTTGACGCCGATCGGGTTGCGCACCCGGGACAGGAAGTCCACGTGCGCCCCGTCGAGCTGCCGTGTCCGCTCCCCGATCCACTGGAAGTGCCCGGAGGTGTCGTAGGGCAGCCCGGTGCGGGAGTCGATCCGGGTCAGCGCCCGCTCGTAGTCCAGAAGCAGCGCCTCGTGGCTGGCGAAGAACTCCGTGCGCTTCAGCGCCTCGAAGTCGGCGCCGCAGGCGGCCATGAAACGGACCGCGCGGTCGATCTCCGCCGCGAGGGACTCGTACTGCCGGTGCGCCGGGTTCTCGCGGAAGCCGCGGTTCCAGTTGTGCACCGAACGCAGGTCGGCGAAGCCGCCCTGCGTGAAGGCGCGGATGAGGTTCAGGGTCGCGGCCGAGGTGTTGTAGGCCTTGACCATGCGCGCCGGGTTGTGCGCGCGCGACTCGGGGGTGAAGTCGTAGCCGTTGACGATGTCGCCGCGGTACGCGGGAAGCGTCACGCCGTCGCGGGTCTCGGTGTCGGAGGACCGGGGCTTGGCGAACTGGCCGGCCATGCGGCCCATCTTGATGACGGGCATCGAGGCGCCATACGTGAGGACGACGGCCATCTGCAGGATGGTCTTGACCCGGGCGCTGATCTTGTCGGCGGTCGCGCCGGCAAACGTCTCGGCGCAGTCGCCGCCCTGGAGGAGGAAAGCCCGTCCCTGGGCGGCCTCGGAGAGGCGCTGCCGCAGGACGTCGACCTCGCCGGCAAACACCAGCGGGGGCAGGACGGACAGCTCCTCGACGGCGGCGCGGTGGGCCGGTGTCCCCTGCCAGCTGGGCTGCTGCTGGATCGGCAGCGCGCGCCACGCGTCCAGCTCGGGGTCGGGCGCCGGGCCGGCGACGGGGACTTCGGTGGACGGGGGAACAGTCGATGCGTCAGTCACGCAGTCAAGACTAGCCCCCGCCGTCGCGGCGCCCTATCCCCCGCGTAAAGGAGGCGCGGGGTCCGTTCACACTCCGTCCGCTACCCGGCTGCGGACCCGTCCGTGGCGTCGGGGCGCGTGCCCGGCGCGGGCTCGCCCTGGGAGCCGGGCCGCTTTCCCGGGGCGGGCTCGCCTTTGGGGTCGGGACGCTTCCTCGGGGCCGACTGGCCCTTGCCGTCCTTAGCCTCCTTAGCCTCCTTGGCCTCCTTGGCCTCTTTGGCTTCCTTGGCTTCCTTGGCCTCTTTGGCCTCGTGCCGTTGCGCGCGGGCCGCCTGGCGCTGGGCGGCGAGCTGCTGCTTGACCGTGGACGCGTACACGTCGACGTACTCCTGCCCCGAGAGGCGCATCAGCGCATACATGATCTCGTCGGTGACGGACCGCTGCACGAACCTGTCGTCGGCCATTCCGGCGTAGCGGGAGAAGTCCAGCGGCTCGCCCACGATCATGCCCACGCGCCGGATGTTGGGCACCGTCTTGCCGATCGGCTGGACCTTGTCCGTGCCGATCATGGCGATCGGGACGACGGGCACTCCGGTGGCGAGCGCCAGCTTCGCGACGCCGAGCTTGCCGCGGTACAGCCGGCCGTCCGGGCTGCGCGTGCCCTCGGGATAGATCCCGAGCAGTTGGCCCGACTTCAGGATGTCCTCGCCGGCGCCGAGGGAGTTCGCCGACGCCGAACCGCCGGAGCGGTCCATCGGCAGCTGGTTCGTCAGGCGGAAGAACAGAGCCGTCAGTTTGCCCTTGATCCCCGCGCCGGTGAAGTACTCGCTCTTGGCCAGGAAGACCACCGGCCGGTCCACGGCCACGGGCATGAAGATCGAGTCGGACACTGACAGGTGGTTGCTCGCCAGGATGGCCCCGCCCTCCGCGGGGATGTTGTCCAAGCCCTTGACCCAGGGCCGGAACAGCAGGTTGACCAGCGGCCCGATGAAGAGCCGCTTCATGATCCAATAAAACACGCGTGTTACCTTCAGCTTTCTGGTCCAGCCCTGTGTCTCGGGCGGATCGCTTGCCAACAAGGGATGCATGCAGTTTGTGGCAGCTATTGTATTTTGGGCTTGGTGGGCTCGCAGCCGTGCCTGCGAAGGTTCTTCGAACAAATTTTGACAGAGGTTGCAGGGGCGTGCGGACTCATGGTCCCACAGGGAATGCTTCAAACCACTCTCCGGGGCACCGCGGGATCAGCAGATTCGTTCATCGCCTCGCAAGCACCCGTGCACGGGCGACCACCGGCAGCGGTGGCGACGAGGGCCCCGGCTACATGGCCCCAGCGTTGCGCGGTGGTGGCGGACAGACACCGTTTGGCCGTCCCACGCGCCGACCGCGAGCCTCTGGAACTGCCCGTTGACGTGGGCAAAGACTCCCACGTGCCGGCGCGACACGCCGTGCGCGCACCCGCCCATCGGCTACCGGGCGCCGGTAGAGTTCTCACGCATTTACCACCGAATTCGCACCCGGGAACCCCTCAATGCCTGAGACCCGAGCCTCCACAAAACCCACCGGGTTCGTCGCGGCCGTGGCACGCAGGAAAGTCGAGGAACCCGAAGGGACACCATGATCTCCATCCTTCGCCTGACCGGCCTGGCGCTGGCCGCGTCCATCGCCGCGGGCATGGCCGGCACCAACCCGGCCCTCGCCCACCCCGCGACGCCCCCGGAACCGGCCGCGTCGAGCACGCCGGCGGTCGCGTCACCACTGCCGGTCCCGCAGCCCTCACCGGGCGGCGAACCCACGCCGACACCCGCTCCCGCGTCACAGCCCAGCCCGACGCCGACCGCCAGTCCCACGACGGAACCGGCGCCGACCACGGCCCCCACACGAACGCCGGCGCCGACACCCATCCCTGCGGTGGGGCCGACGCCGGTCGGGCCGACCATCGTCCCGGTGCCTCGCGGCACGAAAAAGGTGACCACCACCAGGACGACCGTCCGGATCCAACTTCTCGCCGGGGCCGGTTCAGCCCACGTGGTGAAAACCCTGGCCGCCGGCACCGCCGTCGTCCCCTCCGTGACCTCCGGCCTGTGGACCCGCGTGACGGTCGGGACCACCACCGGATGGGTGCCCGCCCGCTACCTCAAGACCAGCACCATCACGGTGAGCGTGCCGAACCACCGCTACCTGAGGACCCACACGGCCGCGTACGCGTCCCTCGGAGCGAACGGGGGAACCGGCGTCGCCACCAGCCTGGACAAGCGCACGAAGGTCGAGCTCGTGGCCACGTCCGGCGACTGGTCCCAGATCAAGGTCGGAAACGCCGCCCGGTGGGTGAAGTCCCTGCAGATTCAGGCGACACTCCCCGCGGCTACCCTGCGCTACCTCTCGACGCACACGGACACCCATGTCGAGGCCAACGCCAAGAGCCGCAAGGTGGCCGTCCTGGACGCGCGTACCCGGGTCGAAGTCCTCAACGTCCACGGTTCCTGGTCGAAGGCACGCTGGGGCAACGCCACCGGGTGGCTGGCCACGTCCCGGCTGCGGGCCACGCTCCCCGCCGCCGTCACCGCGTACACGACCACCGTCCTCACCGCGACCAGCGGACCCGGCTCGGGCTCCGCGACCGCCACGCTGGCCCAGAACACCCGCGTCGAGAAGGTCAACGTGAACGGGGCCTGGACCAAGGTGAAGTACTACTCGAAGTCGGGCTGGGTGCGCACCGTCCGGCTTTCCGCCAGCAAGACCGCGGTGCAGCACCGCTGGTCGACCCACGCGGTGAACGTCCGCGTCGGCGCCGGCACCGGGCACCGGTCCCTGGGCGTCATTGGCGCATGGGAACAGGTCGCCTACCACCGCAGCAGCGGCAGTTGGTCGTTCGTCAGCACCAGCCGCGGGCACGGGTGGATCATCTCCAGCTATCTGACCCGCACCGGCTACTATCCCGTCGCCGCGTACGGGACCCTGCGCAAGGGCCAGCGCGCGTACGATCTCCTGCGCGGGAAGACGAGCACCGAGCGGAACACGAGGCTCGTGAGGCACAACCTGTTCCTGGACCCCCAGTTCTCCTGGGGCTGGTCCTACCTCGTCCCCAGCCCCAGCGTGAAGGACACGGTCGCCGCCGAGGCCATGTCGATCAAGAAGCCGATCTACACATCCACGCTCTCCGCCGTCGACCGGTGGGAGCGGTTCGACCCGGCCAAGCCGCTGGCCACCCAGAACTACAACCGCAAGCTCGTCGTGGATGCCTCCGGCCAGCAGATGTACGCGTACGTCGCCAGCGCCCTCAAGATCGCGTACATGAAGTCCAAGGGAGTCGCGGTGCCCACGGGCGACTACCTCACGCGCCCCATCCAGTACCGCCGATAGGACGAACGCCCATGACCCCCCGCCGTCTGCTGCTGGCCGGCTGCCTCACCCTGGCTGCCGGGCTGGGCGCCTGCGCCGCCACCACCGCCACACCGGATACGACGCCGGACACCGCCGACTCCGGGGGTGCCGCCTCCGGGGATGCCGCCGCCGCCCCGGTCCCGGCCGCGGCGCCGGTCGCGGCCGCTGCGCCTTCGCCGGAGCCGGTGGGCACGGACCCCGAGACCGGCGAGACCCTAACGACGGATGCCGCCAACAATCTCCCCAAGACCATTGGGGAGAAGGCAGAACTGGTGGGCGGCGACGGCACGGCCCACTTCACGCTCAGCGTCGCCCGCATCCGCACCGCCACGGCCTGCCCGTCCCGGGCCGGCGGGACCGCCCAACCGGAGAACGGGATGTTCCTGATCCTGGATGTCACTGCCAGCCTGAGCGACGACGTCCCGCGGGCCGCGGGGGGCGAGGACCCGTACATGCCGCTGGTCGCGGACGCGTTCCACATCGACGGCGCCGACGGCACCGAGGAAGGGACGGCCACGGAGGCCGCCTGGGGCTGCTTCGAGGACGAGGACTTGGCGCCCGCGTTCCTGAGTCCCGGCGACACCGCCGCCGGCAAGGTCGTCCTCGACACCGCCCACCGGCACGGGAAGGTCGTGTACGACCCCGAGGACAACGGCGGCTGGAGCTGGGACTACTGATGGCCCACGCGGCGAAGGACGCCGCAGCGGGCGCCGGGAACCCGCGGGGCGGAAGATGCCGGGGCGGTACGGGCATGCCGCGGACCGCGGTCCGCTAGGGTCTACCCTAGGCACATATCGATCCCCGGGGCACCGCCTCCGGGCAGCAACGGGAGCAGCATGGACTTCTCGCCGCAGGCGCCGCCGACCGCGGAGGCTCCGTTCAGCCTGCGCGGCACCGGGCCGGACGCCGTCCTCCTGATCCACGGCTTCACCTCGGGCCCCCGGAGCATGCGCCCCTGGGCCGATGCCCTCGCCGCGGCGGGCCTAGCCGTGAGCCTCCCGCTGTTGCCGGGGCACGGCACCTCCTGGCACGACCTGGCCGGGACCCCTCACACCGCGTGGTCCCGGGCCGTGCTGGCGGAGTTCGACGCGCTGCAGCGCGGGCACCGACACGTGTTCGTGGCCGGGCTCTCGATGGGGGGCGCCCTGGCCCTGCAGCTCGCCGCCCGGCGGGACGTCGCGGGAGTGGTGGTCGTGAATCCCGGGCTGACCTTCGCGGACCCCGCCGCGCACCTGGCCGGCGTCCTGCGCCACGTGGTCGCCTCCGTCCCCGCGATCGCCAACGACATCGCGCTGCCGGACCAGGACGAGGGCGCCTACGAACGCACCCCCGTGGCTGCGGTCCACCAGCTCGCCGGACTGTTCCGCGACACCCGGCGCGCCCTGCCGCGCATCACCGCGCCGGTGCTGGTCTACCGCTCCCGGACGGACCACGTGGTCCCGGAATCCAGCGTCCGCGCCCTGCGCGCCGGCTTCTCCCGCCGCCCCGTCGGGCTGCCGCCGCTCACCGTCGTCACCCTCGAGGCGAGCTACCACGTCGCCACGCTGGACCACGACGCCCGGCGGATCTTCGACGGATCGATCAAGTTCTTCCGAACCGTGGCCGGGGCCGGCCGTGGCTGAGCGCGACCGGGGTCCCGGGCGCGACGGCGCCGCAGACGACGCCGTCTGGCGCGATCTGGTGAGCCGACTGGAGGGCGACGCGGACCCCCGTCCGTCCGACGGCCCGCGGCGGCCCTCCGACGGCGGCGCCACGGGACACCGGGGGGAGCCGGCGGCCCGGGACGTCCCGGGGATCGAGCCGGAATCCGGGCCGGGCGTCGACCGCCCGGCAGCCGTGCCCGCGGACGGGATCCGGTCCCTGGGCCCGCGCGACTACGAGGCTCCCGCGGAGTATGGGGAGGACGGGGACGACGGCGGGTTCGTCCCGGAGGAACCGCCGCCGCTGGGGGCGGGCAACCCGCTGAAGGTCCTCGCGTGGTGCGGGGCCGCCGGCGCCCCGCTGGCCCTGCTGCTCGTGGCGGTCCTCTGGCGCGACGCCCCGGCCGCGACGTGGCTCGGTCTGTGCGCGGCGTTCCTGGTCTCGGCCGGCTACCTGCTGTGGAACCTTCCGCGCCAGCGGTCCGGGGACGACGACGGCTCGCGGGTCTAGGACCCGCGGTCAGCGCGCCTCGGAACGGGCGAGGTCCGCGGCTCCGACCAGGCCGGCGTCCGCGCCGAGCCGGGCGCGCACGACGCGCGCGTAGGGCCGGTAGCCGCGCCCGGTGAGATGCCGGCGGTAGGAGTCCTCGGCCGTCTCGAGCAGCTGGGGCGACGCGGACCCCAGGCCTCCGCCGATGACGAACGTCCCCGGATCGAGCGAGGCGGCCAGGTTGGCCAGTCCGATGCCCAGCCACTCCCCGGCCTCGGCCACCAGGTCGCGGCTGGCCGGATCCCCGGCGAGCGCCATCCGGGTCACCAGTTCACCGTCGATGGCCTCCGGCTGTCCGCCGGCCGCGGCCAGGAGCGTCTGGGCCACGGGCGAGTGCGCGCGGGCGAGCTCCCGCCCGTCGCGTCCCAGCGCGTTGCCGGAGGCGTACTGCTCCCAGCATCCGCGGTTGCCGCACTCGCAGCGGTGGCCGCCCGGCACGAGCATCTGGTGGCCGAACTCCCCCGCCATCCCGTGGCGTCCCCGGCGCAACGCGCCGTCGAGCACCAGCGCGCCGCCGATCCCGGTGCCCAGGGTGAGGCAGACGAGCTGGTCCTCCCCGCGGCCCGCGCCGAAGCGCCATTCCGCCCAGCCGGCGGCGTCGGCGTCGTTCGTCACGGTCACCCCGCGTCCGAGCCGCTCCTCGAGGCGGTCGCGCAGCGGCTCGTGGCGCCAGGCGAGGTGGGGGCTGAACAGCACGGTCCCCGTGTCCGGATTGATCCAGCCCGCCGCGCCGACGCCGACGGGCGCGCCCGGTGCGTCGCGGGAGAACGCGCGGACCAAGTCGACGACGGCGGCCTCCACCTCGGGCTCGCTGTGCCCGGGTGTGGCGGTCACCAGGCGGTGCAGCACCTCGCCGGTCCCGGAGACCAGCCCGGCCGCGATCTTCGTCCCGCCGATGTCGATGCCGATGGCCGGACGGGTCGCCATGCGCGCTCCTCGCTAGTCGTTACGGACTTGTAGGTTACCAATCGGTATCTCCTGTGACGCAACGCACTAGGCTGGTGGCTACGACCGTCCCATGCCGGGACCGGTCGCGACCCGTCATCACTCGACGCAGAGGAGCACACCGTGCGCGAATTTAGCGTACCCCCGCTGGTGGTTAGCCCGCCGGAAACGAACGCCACGGACTTCGTCCTGCGGCAGGCGGCGTCGCCGTCGAACCCCGTCCTGTTCTCCCGGCCGGACGGCCGGGGCGGGTGGGCCGGTGTCAGCGCCACGGAGTTCGCCGCGGACGCCTCGGCCATCGCCAAGGGCATCATCGCCGAGGGCGTCGAGCCGGGGGGCCGGATTGGCATCATGGCGCGCACCCGCTACGAGTGGGCGCTGGTCGACTTCGCCATCTGGTTCGCGGGCTGCGTGTCCGTGCCCGTCTACGAGACCTCCTCCCCCAGCCAGGTCGCCTGGATCCTCGGGGACTCCGGCGCCGGGGCCGCGATCGTCGAGTCGGGCCGCCACGAGAACGTCGTCCGCCAGGCCGCCGTCCAGGAGGGGCTGGATGCGCTGGAACACGTGTGGCAGATGGAGGGGAACGGGCTCGACGCCCTGCGGGACGCGGGCCGGTCCGTCAGCGACGCGGCGCTTGAGGAACGGCGCGGTTCGCTGACCCTGGACAGCCTCGCCACGATCATCTACACCTCGGGCACCACGGGGCGCCCCAAGGGGTGCGAGCTGACCCACCGGAACTTCGTCGAGCTGAGCGAGAACGCGGCCGCCGCGTTGCCCGAATGCGTGCACCCCGGCGCGTCCACGATCATGTTCCTGCCGCTGGCGCACGTCTTCGCCCGCTTCATCTCGGTGCTCTGCGTCGCCGCCGGGGCCACGGTCGCCCACACCCCCGACGTCAAGAACCTCCTGCCCGACCTGCAGAGCTACCAGCCGACGTTCATCCTCGCCGTGCCGCGGGTCTTCGAGAAGGTGTACAACTCCTCGATGCTCAAGGCCGAGGACGGCGGCAAGGGCAAGATCTTCCACGCCGCCGCGGACACCGCGATCGCCTGGTCCCGCGCGAAGCAGGACGGCAAGGTCCCACTGGTGCTCAACCTGAAGCACCGCCTGTTCGACAAGCTGGTGTACGGCAAGATCCGGGCGGCCATGGGCGGGCGCGTCGAGCATGCCGTCTCCGGCGGCGCTCCGCTGGGCGAGCGCCTCGGCCACTTCTTCAACGGGATCGGCCTCATGATCCTCGAGGGCTACGGCCTGACCGAGACCACGGCCCCCATCACGGTCAACACGCCCAAGCGCATCAAGATCGGCACGGTCGGGGCCCCGATCCCGGGCAACGGCGTCAAGATCGCCGACGACGGCGAGATCCTGGCCAACGGCAACTGCGTGATGCGCAGCTACTACCACCGCCCCGAGCTGCAGGACGAGACGTTCAGCGGGGGCTGGTTCCACACCGGCGACATCGGCGAGCTCGACGGCGACGGGTTCCTGAAGATCACGGGCCGCAAGAAGGAGATCATCGTCACCGCGAGCGGCAAGAACGTCATCCCGGCGCAACTCGAGGACGAGATCCGCGCGGACGCGCTGGTCTCGCAGTGCGTCGTCGTGGGTGACCAGCGCCCCTTCATCTCCGCGCTGGTCACGCTCGACGAGGAGGCCCTGCCGGGTTGGCTGCAGCGCCACCACCTGCCGGCCACACCGGTGGCCGAGGCGGCGCGCCTGCCCGAGGTCCTCGCCGCCATCCAGGGAATCGTCGACCGCGCCAACGCCGCGGTCTCGAAGGCCGAGGCGATCAAGGAGTTCCGGATCGTGCCGACGGACTTCACGGAGTCCTCGGGCCACCTCACTCCGTCGCTCAAGATCAAGCGGAGCCAGGTCCTCAAGGACTTCGGACCTGTCGTGGACGACATCTACGCCGCGAAGGCGCGCTAGCCCCGGCCCGCGGAACCGGCCCCGCCCCGCTCTGACCGGCCGGTCAGAGCGGGGCGTCCGCCGGGACGTCGACGCCGAGGGACAGTAGGGCGTTCTCGACGACCTCCGCCAGCGCCGGGTGGATCCAGTACGGCCCCCGCGCCAGCGTCACGGCGTCGGTCCCGGCGGCCATGGCCTGGACCAGCGGCTGGATCAGCAGCGATGCCTCGTGGCCCATGATGTGCGCGCCCAGCAGCTTCCCGGAGGCCCGCTCCGCGACGAGCTTGACCACGCCCTCCGTGTCCTCCATCGCCCAGCCGTAGGCGGTCGACCCGTAGTCCTGCACCACGGAGACGACGTCCACGCCGGGGGCGGCCCGCTCGCGCGCCTGCGTCTCCGTCAGCCCCACCGCGGCGATCTGCGGGTCGCTGAAGACCGCGGCCGGCACGTGGGAGCGGTCCGTGCGGCGCTGGGCGCCGGGATGTTCCAGGTTGTGCGCCACCACGCGCGCCTCGCGGTTGGCCACGTGTTTGAGCTGGAACTCGTTGGAGACGTCGCCGAGCGCGTAGACGCCGTCCACCGGGGCGCCGCCCGAGAGCACGCGCTGGTAGTCGTCGACGCAGAGCGTCCCGTCGTCGCCGACATCGAAGCCGGCCGCGCCGGCGCCCAGCCGGTCGGTGTTCGGCACCCGTCCCGTCGCGACCAGCACGACGTCGGCCACCACGCTGAGGGGGCGCCCGGCGTCGTTCGCGGCGAAGGAGGCCGTGACCGAGCCGTCGCCGTTCGCGCTGATGCCCGTGATGGCGTGGCCCAGCTCGACGCGCCAGCGCCGGCCCGCGGCCTCGGTGAAGCGCCGGGAGATCTCGGCATCGTGCTGTCGCAGCAGCCGCGCGGACCGGTTGACCTGCACGACGTCGGACCCCAGCCCGTGGAAGACGTGGGCGAACTCCGCCGCGATGAACCCTCCCCCGAGCACGAGCACGCGGCGCGGCAGCTCGGGCAGCCGCATGACCGTGTCCGAGGTGTGGACCTGCGGCAGGCCCATCCCGGGCACGTCCGGCAGGACGGCGCGCGAGCCCGCGGCGACCACGATCCGGTCGGCCGTGATCTCCGCTCCGGAGTCCGTGAGCAGCGTGCGCGGGGCGGTGAAGCGCGCGTGCTCCTCGTAGAGGTCGACGTGGTCGAGCTCGTCGGCGCGGTAGCGGCGGCCGGCGGCGGAGATGGCGTCGATGCGGCCGAAGACCCGGTCGCGGATGTCCGTCCACCGGGTGCCGCGCAGCTCCAGGTCCACGCCCAGGGGACCCGCCTCGCGCACCGTGCCGGCCAGCCGCGCGGGGTAGACGAACATCTTCGTCGGGATGCAGCCCACGTTCAGGCACGTCCCGCCGAAGGTCCCACCGTCGACGAGGGCGACGCGCTTGTCGTCCCAGTGCGGGGTGATGAGTGAGTTTCCGGATCCGGAGCCGATGATGGCCAGGTCGTAGTGCGGCATGGCGCTAGCCCTCGAGCCGTTGGACGACGTGTGCGGCGAGGTCCGTCGCGGCCTTCCGCGTGTCCGGGCGGAGCCGGGACAGGTCGATCCCGGTCCCCTCGGCCAGGTGCGGGTCGTCGGGCAGGAGCACCACGGTGGGCGCCCCGGCCCGGGGCGGCGCCGCGCCCGCGGGGCCGACGCCGCGCCGCCCCGGCGTCGCAGTCCGGTTGAGGACGACGACGGCGCGCCCGGCGAGGTCGCCGCGGCCGTGGGCCTCGAGCCAGGCGAGCGTCTCGGCGCCCGGCCGGGCCCCGTCAGCGCCGGTGCCCGCCACCACGACGACGACCGCGCCGGCCCGGTCCAGCGCGCCCCGCATCGACGCGCGGACGAGCCCCGCGCCCGGATCGGCGACGACGATCCCGCGCTCCGGAGCGGCCGGTCCGGCCGCGATGCCGGGCATGCGGTCCGCCAGCGTCCCGCGGTCCGTGTCCACGTCCACGGCGGCCACCGGCTCGTCGAGCACGTGGGCCAGAACGGTGCCGAGCAGGGCGGCGACCGTGGTCTGGCCGGCCGCGCGGTCGGGGGACAGCACGGTCACGTGCCGGGCGCCGCCGGTCGCCGTCCCGGCGTTCCGGTGCTCCGCGTTCCGGTGCTCCGCGTTCCGGTGTTCCGCGTTCCGCGCCCGCCGGGTGGCGCCGACGCCCCGGGCCTCGAGGCGGCCGCGCGCCGCGGCGGCCAGACGGCGTCCGCCGTCGGCCAGCAGTCGGCGTCCCGAGGCGAGGCCGCGGCGCGCCGCGGCCCCGGGGACGCCCTGCCCGTCCGGGGGCGCGGCGGCATGGTCGTCGCTGGCATTGCTGTGCTCGGTCATGGTGTCCTCGGGGCGTGCGGGGTCCGGATCAGCCTTCACAGTAGCGCACGGCGGGGCCCGCACGCCGTGGCGTGCGGGCCCCGCCGTCGGGCCGGGAAGCCTAGGCCGGCTCCACCACGACGAGGAGGTCCCCGCCCTGGACCTGGAGGGTTCCGTCGATGGCGATGCGCGTGACCTTGCCCGCGACGGCGGACGTGATCGCGGCCTCCATCTTCATGGCCTCGATGGTCGCGACCGTGCCTCCGGCCTCGACCGTGTCGCCCACCGCGACGGTCGGGGACACCGCGCCGGCGAACGGTGCCGCGACGTGCCCGCTGTTCGACGGGTCGGCCTTCTCCGCGGCCTTCACGGTCGACTCCACCCCGCGGTCGCGGACGGTGATCTGCCGCATCTGGCCGTTGAGCGTGCACATGACCTGCCGCATGCCCTTCTCGTCGGGCTCGGAGATCGCCTGCAGCGTCGCGAGCAGCCGCACGCCCTTGCCCAGGGAGACGGTGTGCTCGCGGTTCAGCGTGAGCCCGTACAGGTAGTCGCGCGTGTGCAGCTTGGACACGTCGCCGTACTCCGCGGTGGACTTCTCGAAGTCGCGGGTCGGGCCGGGGAACAGCAGCCGGTTCAGGGTCCGCCGGCGGGTGTCCGAGTCGCCCCGCAGGGCCGCGGAGTCCTCCGTGGAGAGCTCCTCGACCCGGGTCCGGACCGTCCGGCCCTCCAGGGCCTTGGTGCGGAAGGGCTCGGGCCAGCCCCCGGGCGGGTCCCCGAGCTCGCCGGAGAGGAACTGGATGACGGATTCCGGGATGTCGAAGGCCTTCGGGTTCGCCTCGAACTCCGCGGGGTCCACGTTCATGCCCACCAGCTGCAGGGCCAGGTCCCCGACGACCTTCGAGGACGGGGTGACCTTCACCAGCCGGCCCAGGATCCTGTTCGCCGCCGTGTACATGTCCTCGATCGCCTCGAAGCGTTCGCCGAGCCCGAGCGCGATGGCCTGCTGGCGGAGGTTCGAGAGCTGGCCGCCGGGGATCTCGTGCCGGTAGACCCGGCCCGTGGGGCCGGCGAGGCCGGACTCGAACGGAGCGTAGAGCGCGCGCACCGACTCCCAGTAGGGCTCCAGCGCCGCGGCCGCCTCCAGCTCGATCCCGGTGTCGCGCTCGGTGTTCGCGAGCGCCGCGACGAGCGCCGAGGACGAGGGCTGCGACGTGGTCCCGGCCATGGACGCGACCGCGACGTCGACGGCGTCGACCCCGGCGTCGACGGCGGCCATGAGCGTGGCGAGCTGCCCGCCGGCCGTGTCGTGGGTGTGCAGGTGGACGGGCAGGTCGAAGCGCTCTCGCAGCGCGCGCACCAGCTTCGCCGCGGCGGCCGGGCGCAGCAACCCCGCCATGTCCTTGATCGCCAGGATGTGCGCGCCGGCGTCGACGATCTCCTGCGCGAGGCCCAGGTAGTAGTCCAGCGTGTACAGGTCCTCGGCCGGGTCCAGCAGGTTGCCCGTGTAGCACAGGGCGACCTCGGCCACCGCGGTCCCGGTCTCGCGGACCGCCCTGATGGCCGGGGCCATCTGCGAGACGTCGTTGAGCGCGTCGAAGATCCGGAAGATGTCGATCCCGGCCGCGGCGGCCTCCTTGACGAACGCGTCGGTGACCTCCGTGGGGTACGGCGTGTACCCGACGGTGTTCCGGCCGCGCAGCAGCATCTGCAGCGGGATGTTCGGCAGCTCAGCGCGCAGCAGCTCCAGCCGCTTCCACGGGTCCTCGCCGAGGAAGCGCAGCGCGACGTCGTACGTCGCCCCGCCCCACACCTCCATCGAGAACAGCTGCGGCAGCGTGTGCGCGAACGCCGGCGCCGCGGCCAGCAGGTCCCGGGTGCGCACCCGGGTGGCCAGCAGCGACTGGTGCGCGTCGCGGAACGTCGTGTCCGTGACGGCCACGGCGGTCTGCTCGCGCAGCGCCCGCGCGAAGCCCTCGGGACCGAGCTCGATCAGCCGCTGGCGCCAGCCGGCGGGCGGCCGGTGCTCCGACGGGCCGTCGAAGGGCGACCGGAACGGCTCCTCCGTCTTGTCCCCGGGGTAGCGCGGGAGCTTGTCCCGCGGGTCCAGGCCCTCGCGGCGCGGGCCGTTGGGCTGGTTCACGGTCACGTCGGCCAGGAATGTCAGGGCCTTGGTGCCGCGGTCCTGCGAGCGGTGCCCCTCCAGCAGGTCCGGGCGCGAGTCGATGAAATCGGTGGCCACGTCGCCGGAGACGAACTGCGGATCGGCCAGCACGTTCATCAGGAACGGGATGTTCGTGGCGACACCGCGGACGCGGAACTCCGCCAGGGCGCGGCGGGCCCGGCGCACGGCCATGTCGTAGTCCCGCCCGCGGCAGGTGAGCTTCACCAGCATCGAGTCGAAGTGCGGGGACACCTCGGCGCCGGTGTAGATGGTCCCGCCGTCCAGGCGCACCCCGGACCCGCCGGCCGAGCGGTACACGGTGATGGTGCCCACGTCGGGGCGGAAGCCGTTGGACGGGTCCTCCGTGGTGATGCGGCACTGCAGCGCCGCGCCGCGGATCCGCAGGTCCTCCTGCCGGATGTCCAGGTCCTCGAGCGTCTCGCCCGCGGCGATGCGCATCTGCGCGGACACCAGGTCCACGTCCGTGATCTCCTCGGTGACCGTGTGCTCGACCTGGATGCGCGGGTTCATCTCGATGAACACGTGCTGCCCGGCCCGCTCCCCCACCGTGTCCACGAGGAACTCGACGGTCCCGGCGTTCTGGTAGTCCAGCGCCTTCGCGAACTTCACCGCGTCCGCGTACAGCGCCTGGCGGATCCCCTCGTCCAGGTTCTGCGCCGGGGCGATCTCGATGACCTTCTGGTGCCGGCGCTGCAGCGAGCAGTCGCGCTCGAAGAGGTGCACCACGTTGCCGGCGCCGTCCGCGAGGATCTGGACCTCGATGTGCCGCGGGCGCAGCACGGCCTGCTCGAGGAACACGGTCGGGTCCCCGAACGCGCTCCCGGCCTCGCGCATCGCGGCGGACAGCGCCTCGGGCAGCGCGTCGCGGGTGTCCACGCGCCGCATCCCGCGCCCGCCGCCGCCGGCGACGGCCTTGACGAAGATCGGGAACCCGATCTTGTCGGCCTCCGCGATCAGCCAGTCGACGTCGTCGCTGGGCTCGGAGGAGTTCAGGACCGGAACGCCCGCGGCGCGCGCGGCCCGCAGCGCCTCGACCTTGTTGCCCGCGAGCTCGAGCACGTCCGCGGGCGGGCCGATGAATGTGATCCCGGCCTCCGCGGCCGCGCGCGCCAGGCCGGGGTTCTCCGAGAGGAACCCGTACCCGGGGTAGATCGCGTCGGCCCCGCATTCCTTGGCGACGCGGATGATCTCCGCGACGTCCAGGTAGGCGCGGACCGGGTGGCCCTCCTCGCCGATCTGGTAGGCCTCGTCGGCCTTCTGGCGGTGGATGGACCCGCGGTCCTCGTACGGGAAGACCGCGACGGTCTTGGCGCCCAGCTCGTAGCCGGCGCGGAAGGCCCGGATGGCGATCTCGCCACGGTTGGCGACCAGAACCTTGGAAAACATCTTGCTCCTACGAGGTGTCGGCGGACTGAACGGACGCTCGGACCGCGTCCCGCGCGTCGGCGACGGCGCCGACGCGGCCCGGGGGGCACGGCCTGCGCCTCACCCTACCGTGGCCCAGCCCACACCCGGGAAACATTGCGTCTCACGGCGCCGCCCACGTCGGCCGCCCGTGGGCGGCCGCGGCCCGGCGGCGGGGTGGCCCCCGGGGGCGCACCTATGATGGACGCAAAGCCGCAAGAGGGCACCAACACAACAGAGGTCGTGGTTCGTTCCGTGCAGGTCGTGAGCATCAGCAGTCTCAAGGGGGGCGTCGGGAAGACGTCGGTGACGATGGGTCTGGCCTCGGCGGCCCTCGCCGCGGGCCTGCCCACGCTCGTGGTCGACCTCGACCCGCACGCCGACGCCAGCACCGGCCTGGGCGTCCGACCGGGGGGCGGCACCGACATCGGCCGCCTGCTGAAGAACGCGCGGCGGGCGGACGTGCAGGAGAGCGCCGTGCCGAGCGGCTGGCTCTCCCGGGTCCCGGCGGGCGCGACCGGCGCTCGGGGGCCCGTCCTCGACGTGGCGTTCGGCGGCGCGTTCTCGGGTATCTACGACCGCCCCGATCTCGGGGTCCGGGACCTGCGCCGGCTGCGCACCCTGCTGGGGAAGACCTCGCGGTACGCGCTGGTGCTCGTCGATTGCCCGCCGTCGCTCAACGGGTTGACGCGCATGGCGTGGACCGCCAGCAACAAGGTCCTGCTCGTGGCGGAGCCCTCGCTGTTCTCCGTGGCCGGGACCGAGCGGGCCCTGCGGGCGCTGCAGCTGTTCCGCCGCGAATTCGCGCCCGACCTGACGACCGCCGGGGTCGTCGCCAACCGCTACCGGCCGGCATCGGCCGAGCAGCGCTACCGGCTGGAGGAGATGCGTTCGATGTTCGGCGACAAGCTCCTCTCCCCCGTGGTCCCCGAGCAGGCGGACTGGCAGCAGATCCAGGGCGCCGCCTACCCCGTCCACCAGTGGCCCGGCGACGCGGCGCGGCAGGCGGCGGGCCACTTCGACGAGCTCCTGCGCGGCCTCACGGACTCGGGCGGGCGCCGGAACCGCCTGGCGCGGGCCGGGCAAACGACCGCCTAGCGAGCGGCGGGGCAACCCGCGGGCGCGGCGCGTCCGCCCCCCGTGCGGCACCGCCGCGCGCCGGCCCGCCGGGCCGCCGGGAGGCGTGGAGGACCGGCGGGAGGCGTGGCGGACCGGCGGCGGCACGGACACAACGACGCCGGCGGCCCGCTCCCCCTTCGGAGCGGACCGCCGGCGTCGACGTCATGGGTGTTCGGCGGGTCAGCTCGCGGACTTCTTGGCCGCCCGGCGCTGGCGCAGCTCGTCGTCGGGAAAGGCCTCATCGGCGGCATGCTCGCTCGGCAGGGCGGACAGGCTGCCCTCCACCTCGCGCCAGACGCGGCCCACGGCGATGCCGAACACGCCCTGCCCACCCTGGACCAGGTCGATGACCTCGTCGGCGGAGGTGCACTCGTAGACGGACGCGCCGTCGCTCATGAGCGTGATCTGGGCCAGGTCCTCGACGCCGCGCTCCCGCAGGTGGCCGACGGCGGAACGGATCTGCTGCAGCGAGACGCCGGTGTCAAGGAGGCGCTTCACGACCTTCAGGACCAGGATGTCGCGGAAGCCGTAGAGGCGTTGCGTCCCGGAGCCCGCGGCACCGCGGACGGCCGGTTCGACCAGGCCCGTGCGCGCCCAGTAGTCGAGCTGGCGGTACGTGATGCCCGCCGCCTTGCACACGATCGGGCCGCGGTAGCCCGCGTCCTCGTCGAGGACCGGCAGGTCCTCGGAGAACAGCAGGCCCTGCGAGCTGGCGACGGGCGCGGGGCCGCCGCCCGCCGACGAATCTCGGTGATCACCTGTGGGACTCACGTGGACCCTCCTTGTTGAAGCTCCCCGTGGGAAGCGGCCCGCCGGGGCGATCGTGGGGCGGACTGATCCGTCCGAGCCACCGATATGTCATCACGCCGGGCAATGGGAAACCTATGCTTCGACGTTACGGGCGATGGGGCCCGAGGTCAAAGACCTTCAAGCTTAACTTGAGGGCGTGTCGCTACGTGTCGAAGTCCTCCGGCTCGACGTCCGCGAGGAACTCGCGGAACTCCCTCAGCTCGTCCTCCTCGCCCTCGCTCGACGTGCCGTCGTCGCTGACCAGGACGCCGGCCTGTTCCAGCACGTCGTCCGCGCACATCAGGGGGCACCCGACGCGCAGCGCCACCGCGACGGCGTCCGAGGCGCGGGAGTCGACCTCCACGCCCCCGTCGAACACCAGGCGCGCGTAGAACACCGTGTCTTCCACCGAGACCAGGCGCACCTCCATCAGGCGGCGGTCCAGCGCGGCGACCACGGAGACGAGCAGGTCGTGGGTCATGGGCCGGGGCGTCTCGATGCCCTGCTGGCTCATGGCGATCGCGGAGGCCTCCGGGGCGCCGATCCAGATGGGCAGGTGGCGCGGGCCGTCGGCCTCCTTCAGAAGCACGAGCGGCTGGTTCGACGGAAGCTCGATCCGAACCCCCACCACCTCTAGTTCCCGCATGGCGCGCCCCTTTCCTCGGTCAGTGGTCCAAGCGTGAGATCGCGCCGTTGACCAGCGCGCTGTGGAGGGCCAGGCACGCGTCGCTGATCTCGCGCGCCGTTTCCGCGGCCCGGGCCCGCGACGAGACGTCGCGGCGCGTGGTGAGCGGGGCGACCGCCCGTTCCACGAGGCCGAGCTCCCGGTCGGCGGCGGCGCGGAAGGGCCGCAGGTGGCGAGGCTCGATGCCATGGGCCGCGAGCTTCGCGCTCGCGGTGGCGATGCGGACGGCGTGCTCGTCGAAGCGCTGCGACTCCTCCACGATGATGCCGTACGCGAGCAGCTCGTCCACGAGTTCCGCGGAGGCTCCCGTCCTGCCCTGCAGCTCCGCGCGCGTCAGCGGCCGGGTGTGGCCGGCCAGCTCGCTGGCCAGCTGGTCCGTCACGCTGCGCGGGGCCAGGCTCAGCCCGCCATCGAGCTGCTCGGGACGCTCGCCGCGGTCCACCGCGTCGAGATAGTCCTTGATGACCTTCAGCGGCAGGTACTGGTCGCGCTGCAGCGCCAGGATGAAACGGAGGCGGTCGATGTCCGCCGGAGTGTACTTCCGGTAGCCGGCGGCGGTGCGCTGCGGCGTGACGAGGCCCTTTTCCTCCAGGAACCGGATCTTCGACGCCGTCGTCTGGGGGAAGTCGGAGGACAGCTCGGCGAGGACCTCGCCGATGTTCAGGACCTGCGAGCGGGAACCGTCGCCGCCCGTTCCCGGGGAGCGCCGGGTGTGTGCGGAAGAAACCACGGGAGTGACCTTCAGTCCTGCCGCGCGGACGGCGTGCGGCTGCCGGCGTAGAACGTGAGCCGGAACTTGCCGATCTGCACCTCGGAGCCCGTGCGCAGGAGGACCGAGTCCACCCGGTCGTGGTTCACGTAGGTGCCGTTGAGGCTGCCGGCGTCGACGACCTCGAACCCGGCCTCCAGGCGGCGGAACTCGGCATGCTTGCGGGACACGGTGACGTCGTCGAGGAAGATGTCCGCCTCGGGGTGCCGCCCGGCGGTGGTGACCTCCTGGTCCAGGAGGAAGCGCGCGCCGCGGTTCGGTCCGGAGTGCGCGATCAGCAGCGCCGAGCCCTCGGGCAGCGCGGCGACGGCGGAGCGTTCCTCGGGCGCGAGCGGCGCGTCGGGCACGGTCTCGCGGACGAGCGGCGTGAGGCTGATACTCGTGGTCTCCGCAGCAGTCTCCGCGCGGCCGGGCTGCGTGCCGCCCGTGCCGTTGTCCCCAACCATGTGGTGTCCTCCCTGAAGGCTCATGTCGTCTCGGTGATGCGGGTCCGGCGCGTGTTGCGCGGCGGCCGCATCGGTCCTTCCGTCAAGCCTAGCCTACCCGCGGACCGTCTTCGTCGGTGGTCAACAGGGACTTCACAATGCGTCGCCACCCGTGGGGGCGGGGCGCGGGGGCGGGCCCGGCGCGCCCGCCCGGAAACGGCGGAGGGGCCCGGGGAATCTTGCGATTCCCCGGGCCCCTCATGTGGTCGGGCTAGCGGGATTCGAACCCACGACCTCCTGACCCCCAGTCAGGCGCGCTACCAAGCTGCGCCATAGCCCGGCGTCCCCCGCAGGAATCCCGTCCGCCCGTTTCCGTGCGGTGGTCCCTGCGAAAAGCTCCTCCGTAACTCTACCGCATCCGGAGGACTACTTCTGACGCCCGCGCTTTTCGCGCACCCGCATGCTGACCTCGAGGGGCGTTCCCTCGAAGCCGAACGTCTCGCGGAGGCGGCGGGTGATGAAGCGGCGGTAGCCGGGATCCAGGAACCCGGTGGTGAACAGCACGAACCGCGGCGGACGCGCGGACGCCTGCGTGCCGAAGAGGATGCGCGGCTGCTTGCCCCCGCGGACCGGGTGCGGGTGCGCCGCCACCAGTTCCCCGAGGAAGGCGTTGAGCTTGCCGGTCGGGATGCGCTTGTCCCAGGACTCCAGGGCGGTGTCCAGTGCGGGCACCAGCCTGTCCTTGTGCCACCCCGTCTTGGCGGAGATGTTGACCCGCGGCGCCCAGTCCACATGGGCGAGATCCTGTTCGATCTCGCGCTCCAGGTAGCGGCGGCGCTCGTCGTCGAGCAGGTCCCACTTGTTGAACGCCAGCACAAGCGCGCGGCCGGACTCGATGGTCATTTGGAGGATGCGCACGTCCTGCTCGCTGAGGACCTCGTCCACGGCGATGAGCACGACGGCGACCTCCGCCTTGTCGAGCGCGCTCTGGGTGCGCAGCGAGGCGTAGTAGTCCGAGCCGTGGGCCATGTGCTGGCGGCGGCGGATGCCGGCCGTGTCGACGAAGCGCCACGTGCGTCCCCCGAGCTCGACGAGCTCGTCGACCGGGTCGCGGGTGGTGCCGGCGGTGTTGTCGACGACGACGCGCTCGCTGCCCGCGAGCTTGTTCAGCAGCGAGGACTTGCCCACGTTGGGGCGACCGATGAGCGCCACGCGGCGCGGCCCGCCGCGGGGGATGATCCCGCCGTGGGCGGAGAACTCGGGGAGCTTGCCGACCAGGTCGTCCAGCATGTCCGCGGTGCCGCGCCCGTGCAGCGCGGAGACCGGGTACGGCTGGCCGAAGCCGAGCGCCCAGAGGGCGGCGGCGTCGGACTCCTGGGCCATGTCGTCGACCTTGTTGGCGACGAGGAAGACCGGCTTCTTCATGCGCCGGAGCATGCGCACGACGCCCTCGTCGGTCGCGGTCGCGCCGACGGCCGAGTCCACGACGAAGATGATGACGTCCGCGAGGTCGGCGGCGATCTCCGCCTGCTCGGCCACGCGGGCGTGGATGCCCTTGGCATCGTGCTCCCAGCCGCCGGTGTCGACGAGCGTGAAGTCGCGGCCGGCCCACTCGGCCGAGTACGTGACGCGGTCGCGGGTCACCCCGGGGACGTCTTCGACGACGGCCTCGCGGCGTCCGATGATCCGGTTCACCAGCGTGGACTTGCCGACGTTCGGGCGGCCGATGATCGCCACGACGGGCGGGATCCGCACGTCCTCCTCTTCGAAGGAGTCGCCGTCGGTGTGGGACAGGAGCGCGGCGTCCTCGTCGTCGAGATCGTAGTCCGCGAGTCCCGCGCGCAGCGAGGCGGCCCGCAGCTCGGCGTCTTCGTCGGAGATCTCCTGGAGCTTCTCGGCGATGTGGTCCTCGCCCGAGGGGACGTAGTCGTCTCCGTCGCCCGGGTAGGCGGCGCTATCGGTCATGGTGAAGGGTTTCCTTTGTTCGCCGCTCCCGCAGACGCGGAAGCACCTTCCATTTTTGCATGCTTCGCGGCACCCGGGTTTTGCGCGCCCCCGCCGGCCCCCGCCACGACCCGCAGGACCGCCTGGACGGTCTGCTCGAAGTCGAGGTCCGAGGAGTCGAGGGTCACCACGCCGTCGGAGGCCGTCGTGAAGTTGGTGACGGTCGAGTCCTTGGCGTCGCGGGCCACGACCTGGCGGTGCAGGTCCTCGCCGGACTGGCCGCCCCCAAGCTGCAGTCCGCGGCGGCGCAGCCGGGCCTCCTCGCTCGCGGTGAGCAGGATCCGGGCCTGCGCCTCCGGCGCCACGACCGTGGTGATGTCCCGTCCCTCGGCGACGATCCGCGCGTGCCCGGCGATCAGTGCGCGTTGGCGCCGCACCAGCTCCTCGCGCGCGGCGAGGTTCGTGGCGACGGCGGAGACGGCCTCCGACACGAACGGCTCGCGGATGGTCCGCGTCACGTCCGTGCCGTGGATGAGCACCTCCTCGCTGTCCGGGTCCGTGCTGATGAACAGGTCCGCGGCGCGCACGGCGGCGGCAACCGCCGCGGCGTCGTGGAGATCCGTTCCGGCGTCGAGGCAGTGCCAGGTCACGGCGCGGTACATGGCCCCGGTGTCCAGGTACGCGGCGCCGAGCCGGCGTGCCGCCTCCCGGGACACGGAGGACTTCCCGCTGCCGGAGGGTCCGTCGATCGCGACCACAAGCTGTTCCACGCTACTGCACCACTTTCCATTGACGTTCGGTGAGCTCCCCGATGAGTTCGCCGCTGCGGCCCGGCAGGACGGAGATCTCCACCATCCCGACCTGGTGCCCGGAGGAATGCTCCATGCGCAGGTCCTCGACGTTCACGCCGGCCTCGCCGACGTCGGCGAGGAGCCGGGCGATCTGCCCCGGCCGGTCGTCCACCAGCACCGTGACGACCGCGAAGGCCTGGGGCGGCGCCCCGTGCTTGCCCGGGATGCGGGCCTGGCCCGCGTTTCCCTCGCCCATGAGCTCGGCGAGGTCCAAGAGGGCGCCCGGCCCCGTCGGATCCTCGAGGGTGGCGATGAGCCGGTTCAGGTCCTCGCGCAGCCCGTGGAGGATCGGCACGATCTGCGGCGCGTTGTGGCTGAGGATCTGGATCCAGAGCCGCGGGTCGGAGGCGGCGATGCGCGTGGTGTCGCGCAGCCCGTTGCCGGCCAGCGCCAGGGCGTGCGCCGGCGCGTTGAGCAGGCGGGACGCCAGCAGCGACGAGGCGACCTGCGGGAAGTGCGAGACGAGCGCGACGGCGGCGTCGTGCTCGGCCGCGTCCATCCGCGAGACGGTGGCCCCGAGGTCGATCGCGAGCGACTCGGCGGCAAGGCGGCACTCGGTGCGGGACTCGGGCAGGGCGCAAACGACCCACGGCATCGCCGTGAACAGCTCGCCGCGCGCCGCCGCGGGACCGGACTTCTCGCGCCCCGCCATGGGATGCGTGCCGACGTACCGCTCCAGCTCCGCGGGCCCGAGGCGCGTGTCGGCGCGCAGGGCCTCGAGGATCGAGGACTTCACGCTGGCGATGTCCACCACCGTCGCACCGGGGTGGTCGCGCAGCGCGCCGGAGACGACGTCGGCCGTCACATCCGGGGGCGCCGCGACGACCACGAGCTCCGGGGACGGCGCGGTCGCGGCGTCGAGGATCGTGCCGGCGCCGATGTCCTGCGCCACGGCCTGCGCCGTCGGCGAGGTGTCCGACAGCAGGACCCGCACGCCCCGGCGGCTCAGCCCGAGGCCGATGCTCGCGCCAAGCAGGCCGGTCCCGATGACCAGCACCGGGCCGTTGAGGTGTGTCGCCGGCACCGGCTACATTCCCACCGCGGCGAGCAGGTGCCCGATCTCGTGGCCACTCAGGGGGCGGATGGTCCCCTGCTTCTGGTCCCCGAGGCGGATGGGTCCCACCTGGACGCGCACGAGGCGCTTGACCGGGTGGCCGACGGCGTCGAAGAGCCGCCGGACGACCCGGTTGCGGCCCGAGTGGAGCACGACCTCGACGAGGACCTTGCCCGGGGTGGAGTCGACGAGCTTAAAGGAGTCGACGCTGGCCCAGCCGTCCTCCAGCTGGATGCCCTCCTTCATCTTCGCCCCGATGCCCTGCGCCATCGGGCCGGGGACCTGCACGAGGTAGGTCTTCGGGATCTCGTAGGACGGGTGCGTGAGCCGGTTGGCCAGCTCGCCGTCGTTGGTCAGCAGGAGCAGGCCCTCCGTGTTCACGTCGAGGCGTCCGACGTGGAACAGGCGCTCGCCCTTCTTGCGGACGTAGTCCGAGATGCAGCGGCGCCCCTCGGGGTCCTCCATGGTGGACACGACGCCGCGCGGCTTGTTGAACACGAAGTACTTCAGCGTCTCGTTGAGCTGGACGCGCATGCCGTCCACGTGGATCGTTGCGGTGGCGGGGTCGACGCGGCGGCCCAGCTCGGTGACGATCTCGCCGTCGACCTCGACGCGCCCGGCGGCGATCATGTCCTCGCTGACGCGCCGCGAGGCGACGCCCGCGTTCGCCAGCACCTTCTGGAGGCGCACGCCGTCCTGGTCCTCGGCGTCCTCGCGCGGGCTCGGGGCCGGGCGGGACGCGGCGGGGCGCTTGCGCTGCACGGGGCCGAGGTTGTTGCCGAAGCGCTCGTTGCCGAAGGGGCGCGGCCCCTTGGCGGCGCCCTTCTGGGGACCGCCCTTGCCGCCGCCCTGCGGGCCCTTCGGCCCGCCATGCTTGAAGCCGGCGCCCTTGGCGCCCGGGCCGGTCGCCTTGGCGCCGGGAGCCCGGTAGCCCGAACCCTTGTAGCCGGAGTCGCCGGCGGCGCCGTCGGACGGGCCGCCGGGGCGGGCGTCGCGGCGCGGCGCGCCCGAACGGCCGGAGGAGGCCGGTCCCTGGCCCCGGCGGGGGCCCTGGGCCGGTCCTTGCCGGCGGTTGTCGCCGCGGCCGGCGCCGGAACGGGATCCCTGGGTCATGTGTTGTCCTTCAATACTGCGTAGTGGTGTGGGGCTAGAACGCGTCGTCGCCGAATTGGTCGAGGTGCTCGAGCCCGGGCAGGTGCGGTGAGAGCTTCGGCAGCTCGGAAACGCTACCTATACCCAATCTTTCCAGAAAATACGAAGTGGTCTGATACAAGTGTGCACCGGTTTCCGGATCGACGGCGGCCTCCTCGACCAAACCGCGCACGGTCAGGGTGCGCACGACGGAGTCGACGTTCACCCCGCGGATCGCCGCGATCCGGGCCCGGGAGACGGGTTGGCGGTAGGCCACGACGGCCAGCGTCTCGAGCGCGGCCTGGCTCAGCCTGGCGGTTTGCCCGTCCAGGACGAACCGCGACACAAAGGGAGCAAAATCACGTCGGGAGAAGATCCGCCAGCCGCCGGCGACCTCCCGCAGCTCGAATCCGCGCCCGTTTCCGTAGTCGGCGCGCAGCTCCCGGAGGAGCGCCTCGACCCGTTCGACGGTGAGGCCGAGCACCGCGGCGAGCCGCACCGCGCTCACCGGCTCGTCGACGACCATCAGGATCGCCTCGACTCCGGCGCGGGCGCCGCCGGGCAGCGCGTCGAGATCCGGCTCGCCGTCACCTGCCGCGTCGGGCTCGTCGGCGTCCGGTTCGCCGGCGCCTGCCGCGTCGGGTTCGCCGGCGCCTGCCGCGTCGGGTTCGCCGGCGCCTGCCACGTCGGGCTCGTCGGCGTCCGGCACGTTGGCGTCGGCAGTTCCGGGCGCATCGGTCGGTGCGTGGCTCATGGTGTCGCCTCCTCCCCCGGCGCCACCGCGGGTGCGGCGGGACCGGCGTCGTCGTTGTGGGCCGCCGCCGCGGGCTCGGCGTCGAACTCCTCCCGGAGCGCCCCGGCATCCCAGTCGCGGCCAGCCGCATCCCACCTGACGGTCAACTCCCCCAGGGGCGCGTCCTGGTCGAAGTCCACCACCCGGTCCCGGAACATCTCCAGCAGGGCCAGGAAGCGCGCGACGACCTCCTGGATGGAGGCGGCGTCGGATACCAGGGAGCGGAAGCTGTGTCCGCCGCCGTTCCGGAGCAGCCCGGCCAGCAGGTCCGCCTGTTCGCGGACGCTCACGGGCGGCGCGTGCAGGTGGTCCAGCCCGACCTCGGTCGGTACCGCCGGCTTCGGCGCCAGCGCGCGCCCCGCCAGGTCCGCGAAATCCGCCAGGCTCGTCCTCCAGAGGAGCTCGGGCAGCAGCGCCGCGAACCGCGGGTCCGGGGCCGGCCGGCGCGGGAAGCTGGCCGACTCGGCCTCGAGTCGCTCGGCGAGCTGGCCGGCGACGACCTTGAAGGCCTTGTACTGCAGCAGGCGGGCGAAGAGCAGGTCGCGCGCCTCGAGCCGCGCGATGTCCTCGTCGGACTCGACCTCGCCGGACGGCAGGAGCCGGGCTGCCTTGAGGTCCAGCAGCGTCGATGCAAGGACCATGAACTGCGTGGTCTCGTCCAGCGCCTCGTCGCCGACGCGTTCGCGGAGCTCCCGGATGTACGCGATGAACTCGTCGGTCACCGTGGCCAGCGAGACCTCGGTGATGTCCAGGCGGTGCTTGGAGATCAGCCCCAGCAGCACGTCGAAGGGCCCGCTGAAGTTCTCCAGCGTGACGGCGAACCCCGGCTCCGGCGGCGCGTCGGGACCGCCCGCCGCCCGTGGCGCGGGCGGCGGCGACGGCACCTGCGGCCGCGCGGTCTCCGGAGGGGCGTACGGCGCGGCCGCCGCCCCCAAGGGCGTCATTACGGGGCGCCGCCGCGGCTGATGAGCTCCCGGGCCAGGTTGCGGTAGGCCTCGGCGCCCGGGTGGTTGCTGGCGTAGCTGGTGATCGGCTCGGCGGCGACGTTCGCGTCGGCGAACTTGATGGTGCGCTTGATGACGGTCTCGAAGACCTTGTCGCCGAACGCCTCCAGGAGCCGGCCCACGACCTCGCGGCTGTGCAGCGTGCGGTGGTCGTACATCGTCGCGAGCACGCCGTCGATCTGCAGGCTCGGGTTCAGCCGGTCCTGGACCTTCTCGATGGTCTCGACGAGGAGCGCCACGGCCCGCAGCGCGAAGAACTCGGCCGTCAGCGGGATGATGACCCCGTGGGCCGCGGTCAGCGCGTTGACGGTGAGCAGGCCCAGCGACGGCTGGCAGTCGATGAGGATGACGTCGTAGTCGTCCGCCACCTTGCGCAGGGCGCGGTCGAGCACCTGCTCGCGGGCGACCTCGTTCACCAGCTGGACCTCGGCCGCGGACAGGTCGATGTTCGCCGGCAGCAGGTCGACGTTCTCGACGCCGGTGTCCATGATGGCGTCGCGGATGTCCGTCTTGCGGTCCATGAGCACGTTGTAGACGGTGGTGTCCAGCTCGTGCGGGTTGGTGCCGAAGCCCGCGCTCAGGGCGCCCTGCGGGTCGAAGTCCACCAGGAGCACCTTGCGGCCGTACTCGGCCAGTGCCGCCGCGAGGTTGATGGTCGACGTCGTCTTGCCGACCCCACCCTTTTGGTTGACCATCGCGATGACGCGCGCGGGGCCGTGGCCCTCGAGAGGGGCGGGCACGGGAAAGTCGGTGAGGGGCCGGCCCGTGGGGCCCTTCGGCCGCGGCTCCCTCAAGAGACCTGCCGTCCGGGTGCTCGAACCCTGTTCCTCGCTCACGGTATGAACCACGCTTCCGATCGTTTGCCTATGGGTGTTTACCTAGCCTCTAGGCTATCGCCCGCGGACACCCCGGGCGCGCAGATCCGCGGGAAGGCGGCGGCGAGCCTTTACCTTGTAGCTGAGGTGGAGGGTTGCCGTCGCGGATCGGGAAGGGGCCCGGGACGGGCCCGGGAACGACGGCGGCCACCGCCCCCGGGCGAACCCGGGGCGCGGCGGCCGCCGTCGTGCGGGGCGCCCGCGGCGCCCCTGGGTCGCTAGTGCGACTCCGGGTGCAGCGAGAGCTCGTCGAACGGGCGCTCTCCGGCCATGACGGCGCGCGCCTGCTCGTGGTCCAGTTCCTTGGTCCACTTGCCGATGAGCAGCGTGGCGACCGCGTTGCCGGTGAAGTTCGTCAGCGCGCGGGCCTCGGACATGAACTTGTCGATGCCGACGATGACGCCCATGCCGTCCAGCAGCTCCGGGCGGTGGGCCTGGAGGCCCGCCGCGAGGGTGGCGAGGCCGGCACCGGTGACGCCGGCGGCGCCCTTCGAGGCGATGATCATGAAGATCAGCAGACCGATCTGCTCGCCGAGGTTCATCGGCATGCCCATCGCCGTGGAGACGAACAGCGAGGCCATGGTGAGGTAGATCGCGGTCCCGTCCAGGTTGAACGAGTAGCCGGTCGGCACGGTGATGCCGACGACGGGCTGGGAGACCCCGGCGTGCTCCATCTTCGCGATCAGGCGCGGCAGCGCCGACTCGGAGGAGGACGTGGAGAAGATCAGCAGGTACTCGCGGGCCAGGTAGCGCAGCAGCGAGAAGATGTTCAGACCGGTGACCAGCTTCAGCAGGCCGCCCAGGACCACGACGATGAACAGCGCGCAGGTGACGTAGAAGGCGCCCATGAGGATGGCCATGGAGCCGATGGCGGCCCATCCCGTGGCGCCGACGACCGCGGCGATCGCGCCGAAGGCGCCGATCGGGGCGGCCCACATGATCATCATCATGATGCGGAAGACCACGGCCTGGAGGTGTCGGACCGCGTTGAGCACCGGCTCGCCCGACTTGCCCATGGACTGCAGGGCGAAGCCCACGAGCAGCGCGAGGACCAGGGTCGGCAGGACCGGGATGTCGCCCGGGATGAGCTCGAGCAGGAACTTGACGGTCGCGTTCTCCTCGCCGCCGGCCGCCGTCTCGTACGGCTCGAGCTGCAGTCCGGAACCCGGGTTGATCATGTTGCCGACGAACAGGCCGATGGCCAGCGCGAAGGTGGACATGGTGATGAAGTACAGCAGCGCCAGCCCGCCGACCTTGCCGACGGTCGCGGCCTTGGCGATCGACCCGATGCCCAGGACGATGGTGCAGAAGATGACCGGGGCGATGATCATCTTGATCAGGGCCACGAACCCGGTGCCGAGCGGCTTCAGGGCCTTGCCGAGTTCGGGGAAGATGAGGCCGACCGCGGCGCCCGCCACCACGGCGACGATCACCATGATGTAGAGCCAGTGGGTGCGGTCCTTCTTCTTCGGCCGGGCGTTCTCCGGGGACTCCGGCCGCCGGCCGGGCTCCTCGGTCAAGGTTGGCGTCGTTGCCATGGGGGACTCCTCGTGAGATGGGGGTGGTGCTTCGGAGTCCATCGTGCCGCCGAGGGTGACACAACTCACCCTTGCGTTCATACTGTTCACGCCCATGGCAAGCTTGGGGTGCACCGCGACGGAGGGAGGGCCTTGGATCCGCATGCTGCCACCCGCCGTTCCGGATCCCCGGCGGGTCCCGGCGGAGCGTCCAGCCTGGCGACGCGGCTCTTCCTGTGGCAGCTGGTCCTGATCACGGCGGTCGCGGTCGTGGTGAGCGTCGCCAGCTACCGGAACGCCGAGGCACAGGCCCGGGACTCGGCCGCCGACCGCGTGATGAGCGTCGCCGCCACCCTCGCGCACGACCCCTTCGTCGTCGAATCCGTCCTGCGCCCCGACCCCTCCGCCGCGCTGCAGCCCTACGCGCAGGAGATCCTCGCGACGGCCTCCGTGGACTTCGTGACGATCATGGACACGGACCGCACGCGCTACACGCACCCGATCCCCGCGCAAATCGGGCAGGACTACATCGGCAGCATCGACCAGGCGCTCGCCGGCCAGCCGTTCGTGGAGGAGTACGCGGGGACCCTGGGCCCGTCGGTCCGCGCCATCGCCCCGGTGCGCGACGAAGCCGGCCAGATCACCGCCATGGTCGCCGTCGGCGTCACCCTCAGGACGCTCGGCATCACCCAGTCCGCCGCCATCCCCGCGATCCTCGGCGTCGCCGCGGCCGCCGTGGCGCTCGGCGGACTGGCGGCGTACATGCTCAGCCGGTACCTGCGCCGGGTGACGCTCGGCTACGGACCCGAGGAGCTGCGCCGGCTCTTCGCCTACTACGACTCGGCGCTGCACTCTTTGCGCGAGGGGCTGGTGCTCGTCGACGGCAGGGGGCGGCTGGTGCTCTACAACGACCACGCCGCGGACCTGCTGGGGCTGCCGCCCGCGGGCGCCCTGCGGCCGCTGCCGGTCGCGGACCTCGGCCTCTCGGAGTCGGTGCGCGACCTCTTCGCGAGCGGCCGCCGGGCCACCGATGAGATCCACCTGACCAACAGCCGGGTGCTGGTCATCAGCCAGGAGCGCGCGGCCGAGCCCGAGCTCGGGGCGGCTCCGCGCCTGCCCTTCGCCCGCCGCCGCGGCGGCCGCGCCGGGCGGCCCGACCGCGCCGAGGCCCGCCGCCCCGGCACCGTGGCGACCCTGCGCGACCACACGGAGATCCAAGCCCTTACCGGCGAGCTCGAGACCATGAAGACGCTCACCGAAGCCCTGCGGGCGCAGACCCACGAGCACGCCAACCGGCTGCACACCGTGGCCTCGCTGATCGAGCTCGGCCGCGAGCGGGAGGCGCTGGACTTCGCCGTCCGGGACCGCCAGGAGTCGCAGCGCCTCACCGACGACGTCGTGCAGGCCATCGACGAGCCGTTCCTCACCGCGCTGCTCGTGGGCAAGGCGGCGCAGGCCAACGAGCGCGGCATCGAACTGACGCTGACGGCCAGCGGGGAGCTCCCCCGGGACTCGCTGGACGCCCGGGACCTGGTGACGATCACGGGCAATCTGCTGGACAACGCGTTCGACGCCGCGGCCGCATCCGACGCGCGGCGCGTGTGGGCGGACTTCTCCGTCGTGGACTCCGACGTCGTCATCTCCGTCGCCGACTCCGGGCCGGGCATCGACCCGGACCAGCTGGACGGGTTCCTGCGCATGGGCACGACGACGAAGTCGGCCGGGGCCACGCCGGGCGGGCACGGGCTCGGCCTGGCCCTGGTGCGGCAGGCGGTGTCGCGGCTGGGCGGATCGCTCGAGGTGGACAACGACGCCGGGGCGATCTTCACGGTCACGCTGCCGCTCCGCGGCGGCGCGGCGACGGCGGCCTACGGCCGGCGCGCCCCCGACGGGTCCGGGGGCCGGTCCCGTGGCTGAGCCGGAGCGCGTCCTGCGCGTGCTCGTGGCCGACGACGAGCACATCACCGCGGCGGCGCACGCGGACTACGTGCGCAGGGTCGCCGGATTCGACGTCGCGGCGGTCGCGCACAGCGGCGGCGAGGTGCTCTCGCTCCTGGACGCCGCCGCGGACGCCGGCGAGCCGGTGGACCTGGTGCTGCTGGACATGAACCTGCCCGACCTGCACGGCCTGGACGTCGCGCGGCGGATCCGCGGACGCGGGAACACGGTGGACATCATCGCGATCACCGCGGTGCGCGACCTCAACGTGGTCCGGACCGCCATCGCCACGGGGGTGACGCAGTACCTCATTAAGCCCTTCACCTTCGCGGCGTTCCGCGACAAGCTCGAGAACTACCGCGGCTTCCGCCTCAACCTCGCGGGAGACGGCGGCGCGGCCACGCAGGCGTCGATCGACAACGCGTTCGCCGCGCTGCGCACGGCGGGAAGCCTCGGCCTGCCCAAGGGCCTGCTCGAGGAAACGCTGGCCGCCATCGCCGGACGGCTGCGTGGCGCGGACGGCGCACTCTCGGCGACCGAGGTCGCGGAGGCACTGGACATGTCCCGGGTGACGGCGCGGCGCTACCTGGAGCACCTGAGCGCGCAGGGGCTCGCCGTGAAGGCCCCGCGGCACGGCACGCGGGGTCGCCCCGAGTACGAGTACCGCTGGAAGGGATAGCCGCCGGCCCGGTGGGCCCCTACCGTCCCGGGCGCAGGAACGGCAGGAGCGCCTCGATCACGGCCGGGTCCTCGATGGTCGAGGGCACGGAGTAGGCCTTGCCGTCGGCGATCTGCCGCATGGTCTTCCGCAGGATCTTGCCGGACCGGGTCTTCGGGAGCGCCTCCACGACGCGCACCTCGCGGAAGTCCGCGACGGGCCCGATCTGCGCCCTGACCATGCCGACCAGCTCGGCGGCCAGCCGTTCCTCGGTGATGTCCGCCCCGTGCTTGAGCACCACGTACCCGCTCGGCCGCTGGCCCTTCAGCTCGTCGGCGACGCCGATGACCGCGCATTCGGCGACTGCCGGGTGGGAACCCAGCACCTGCTCCATGGCGCCGGTGGACAGGCGGTGCCCCGAGACGTTGATGACGTCGTCGGTCCGCCCCATGACGAACAGGTAGCCGTCGTCGTCGAGGTAGCCCGAGTCCCCCGTGGCGTAGTGTCCGGGGAACTGCTCGAGGTACGAGGCGACGTAGCGGTCGTCGTTGCCCCAGAGGGTGGCGAGCGTGCCCGGGGGCAGGGGCAGCCCGAGCGCGATGTTGCCCTCGGTCCCGGGGCCCACGGGCGAGCCCAGGGCGTCGAGGATGCGCACGGCGTACCCGGGAACCGGGACCGACGGGGATCCGGCCTTGAGCGGCAGGGGCTCCAGCCCGACCGGGTTGGCCGCGATCGGCCACCCGGTCTCCGTCTGCCACCAGTTGTCCACCACGGGGACGCCGAGGATCCTGCCCGCCCACGCGTAGGTGTCCGGGTCCAGGCGCTCGCCGGCCACGAACAGCGTGCGCAGCGCGGAGACGTCGCGCCCGGCCAGCAGGGACGCCTCCGGATCCGCCTTGCGGATCGCGCGCAGGGCGGTGGGCGCGGTGAACATCACGGCCACCCGGTGCTGCTCCACGAGCCGCCAGAAGGCGCCGGCGTCCGGGGTGCCCACGGGCTTGCCCTCGTACAGCACCGTGGTCGCGCCCGCGATCAGGGGGCCGTAGACGATGTAGGAGTGGCCCACCACCCATCCGACGTCGGAGGCGGTCAGCATGGTGTCGCCCTCCCCCACGCCGTAGATGTTGCGCATCGACCAGGCCATCGCGACGGCGTATCCGCCGGTGTCGCGCACCACGCCCTTCGGCGCGCCGGTCGTCCCGGAGGTGTAGAGGATGTACAGGGGGTCCGTCGACGCGACATCGACGGGCGGCGCCGGCTGCGCGGCGGCCGCGAGCTCCTCCCAGTCGTGCCACGCCGCGCCGTGGTCCCGGTAGTCGGCGAGCGCGGCGGCGAAACCGTCGCGGTGCTGGACGACCACGTGGGGCACCCGGTGTTCCGCCGCCTCGAGCGCGGCGGCGACGGCGGGAAGGTACTCCACGCGCCGGGAGGGTTCGATGCCTCCCGTGGCGGTGACGACGGCCGCGGGACGGGCGTCGTCGATGCGCGCCGCCAGCTCCTTGGGGGCGAAGCCGCCGAAGACCACGGAGTGCACCGCGCCGATCCGGGCGCAGGCAAGCATGGCGACGACGGCCTGGGGCACCATGGGCAGGTAGATGATGACGCGCTCGCCGGCCGTGACGCCCAGGCCCTTCAGCACTCCGGCGAACAGCTCGACCTCCCGCAGCAATTCCGCGTAGGTGTACGTGCGCACGGTGCCGAGCATCGCCGAGTCGTACACGAGCGCCGCGCGGTCCCCGTGGCCGGCCGCGACGTGGCGGTCCAGGGCGTTGACCGTGATGTTGAGCCGCCCGTCGGGAAACCACCCGTAGAGCGGGGCCCGCGAGTCGTCGAGCGCGCGGGACGGGGGCACCGACCAGTCGACCGCTGAGGCCGCCCGGAGCCAGAAGGCCGCCGGGTCCCGGACGCTCGCCGCGTAGGCGTCGGCGTAGGCGGTGTGTTCGCTGCCGGAGGGCGACATCGGGTCTCCTTGTGCTCGTGGTCGGCCGGCTGCCGGTCGACCGGGGTCGTGCTCGGGACCGTCCGTGGTTCCCCGGACGGCCGCGTGCGCCGCGCGGCTGCGGCCCGGGTAGTGCCGGGCCGCAGCCGGCGGGGCGGACGCTTCCCCCAGAGTATGGTGCGCGTCACACGGCCTCAAGGTGCGTGTATACACATTGGGCGTCTGATCGCTCAGCGGACGGACTAGGGCGGCGAACGGCGGGCAATTCCACGCATTACTGTATACACTGGTCCCATGAGGGCAAGTGATAGGGCCTACGCGGAGCTGCGTCGGGACATCGTGGAATGGCGGCTTCCGCCGGGCACGGTCCTGGGCGAGGTCGAGCAGGCCGAACGGCTCGGCGTGTCGCGGACGCCGTTGCGCGAGGCGCTGTCGCGGCTGGCCGCCGACGGCCTGGCCGTCCAGCAGCGGGGCCGCGGCGCGGTCGTTTCCGACGTCTCGCTCGAGCACGTCGACGACCTCTTCGGGCTGCGGCGGGCGCTGGAGGTCGAGGCGGCGCGCATCGCGGCGCGCTCCGGCGTCGCGGCCCCGTTCTCCGCCCTCGCCGAGCGCTTCTCCGCGGCCGCCGGACACATCGGTCCGCGGGAGCCGAGCGCCCCCTACTACGGCCTCGCCGCCGAACTCGACGCCGCGGTCGACGCGGCGGTCGACAACCCGTACCTCGAGCAGGCCTTGCGCGGCCTGCGCGTGCACCTGGCCCGGGTCCGCCGGCTGGCCCAGGACGACCCGCAGCGGCTGCGCGCATCCGCCGCGGAACACGCCGCGATCGCGCGGGCGATCGCCTCCGGCGACCCGGAGCTCGCCGCCGCGGCCACGATGCTGCACCTCCACCACAGTCTCGACCACATCAAAGCCCATGCAGGATCCAGAGAGGACACCCCATGATCAACCACGCCGTCCGCGTGTACCGCTCCGAGGAGAACCTTCCCCGCGAGGACCAGCTCGCCCACAAGATCGCGGCCGTCGCGGCCGACCCGGTGGACGTCACCGACGAGGTGACCGAGATGGTCATCAACCGCGTCATCGACAATGCCTCCGTGGCCATCGCCTCGCTCAACCGTGGGCCCATCGTCGCCGCCCGCGCCCAGGCGCTCGCGCACGGGCCCTCTACCGGCGGCCGCGGCGCCTGCGTCTTCGGCATCGCCGAGCGGGTCTCGCCCGAATGGGCTGCGTGGGCCAACGGCGTCGCCGTCCGCGAGCTCGACTACCACGACACCTTCCTGGCCGCCGAGTACTCCCACCCCGGCGACAACATCCCGCCGATCCTCGCCGTCGCCCAGCACACCGGCGCCTCGGGCCGGGACCTCGTCCGCGGGATCGCGACCGGCTACGAGATCCAGGTGGACCTCGTGAAGTCCATCTGCCTGCACAAGCACAAGATCGACCACGTGGCCCATCTCGGCCCCTCGGCCGCCGCGGGCATCGGGACGCTGCTGGGGCTCGACGTCGAGACCATCTTCCAGTCCGTCGGTCAGGGCCTGCACACCACCACGGCGACCCGGCAGTCGCGCAAGGGCGAGATCTCCACGTGGAAGGCGCACGCCCCCGCGTTCGCCGGCAAGATGGCCGTCGAGTCCGCCGACCGCGCCATGCGCGGCCAGACCTCCCCCGTGCCGATCTACGAGGGCGAGGACGGCGTCATCGCCTGGATGCTCGACGGGCCCGACGCCCGCTACGAGGTGCCCCTCCCGGCGGCGGGCGAGCCCAAGCGCGCGATCCTGGACACCTACACCAAGGAGCACTCCGCGGAGTACCAGGCGCAGGCGTGGATCGACCTCGCACGCAAGCTGCACCGCGAGCACCCCGAGACCACGGACCCCGCCAACGTGCGCGCCGTCCTCATCAAGACCAGCCACCACACGCACAACGTCATCGGCTCCGGGGCGAACGACCCGCAGAAGTACGACCCCACCGCGTCGCGGGAGACCCTGGACCACTCCATCCCCTACATCTTCACGGTGGCCCTCCAGGACGGCGCGTGGCACCACGTGGACTCCTACTCCCCCGGGCGCGCCGCGCGCCCGGACACCGTGGAGCTGTGGCACAAGGTCACGACCGAGGAGGACCCGGAGTGGACGCGGCGCTACCACTCGGTGGACATCGCGGAGAAGGCCTTCGGCGGCTCGGTCGAGATCACGCTGGCCGACGGCACGGTGGTCACCGACGAGATTGCGGTGGCCGACGCCCACCCGCTCGGCGCGCGGCCGTTCGCGCGCGAACAGTACGTCCACAAGTTCCGCACCCTGGCCGAGGGGCTCGTGGAGCCCGCCGAGATCGAGCGCTTCCTGGCCGCCGCGGAGCGGCTCCCCCAGCTGGCGGCCGGCGAGCTGGACCAGCTGAACATCCAGGCCGCGCCGGGAGTCGTCGACCTCGCGGCCGCGCCGAAGGGGTTGTTCTAGCATGCTGTACTCCACGGTCACGCCGGAGCAGAAGCGCGCCGCCCTGCGCTCCCTGCTGGTGCCGGGCACCGCGCGGCAGTTCCCGGGCGCCTTCAATCCGCTGTCCGCGCGGCTCATCGAGGAGAAGGGCTTCGACGGCGTCTACATCTCCGGCGCCGTGCTCGCCAACGACCTCGGGCTGCCGGACATCGGCCTCACGACCCTCACCGAGGTGGCGCAGCGTGCCGGCCAGATCGCCCGCATGACGGATCTCCCGTCGCTCGTGGACGCCGACACGGGCTTCGGCGAGCCGATGAACGTCGCGCGGACCATCCAGGAGCTGGAGCACGCCGGGCTGGCCGGTTGCCACATCGAGGACCAGTTCAACCCCAAGCGCTGCGGCCACCTCGACGGCAAGAACGTCGTCGGGCTCGACACGGCGGTCCAGCGGATCGCCGCGGCGGCCGACGCGCGGCGCGACCCGAACTTCCTCGTCATGGCGCGCACCGACGTCCGCGCCGTCGACGGGCTGGACGCCGCGATCGACCGGGCGAAGGCCCTGGTCGACGCCGGGGCCGACGCGGTCTTCCCGGAGGCGATGCGCGACGTGTCCGAGTTCGCCGCCGTCTGCGCGGCGGTGGACGTGCCCGTGCTGGCCAACATGACCGAGTTCGGCAAGAGCGACCTGTTCACGCGGCGCCAGCTGGCCGACGCAGGCGTCGCGATGGTCATCTATCCCGTCACCCTGCTGCGCAGCGCCATGGGCGCCGCCGAGCGGACGCTCGACGCGATCGCCGCACACGGCACCCAGGAGAGCGAGGTGCCGAATATGCTGACCCGCGTGAGACTCTATGAGCTAGTGGACTACGAGGCCTACAACCGTTTCGACACCGGCATCTTCAATTTCCAGGTCCCCGGCCTGGACATCGACGGCAACAACGCCAACCCGTAAGAGTTCGAAGGAGAGCACCGCCATGGGCGAGACCGACATCAAGGACATCAAGAAGGGGCTCGACGGGGTCGTGGCCGACTACACGGCCGTCTCGAAGGTCAATCCGGACACCAACTCGCTGCTCTACCGGGGCTATCCGGTGCAGGAGCTCGCCGCGCGGAAGAGCTTCGAGGAGGTCGCCCTGCTGTTGTGGACCGGGGAGCTGCCCTCCGCCGACGAGCTCGCGGAATTCACCGCGTTCGAGCGCTCGCACCGCGCCATGGAGGCGAACGTCAAGGCAGCGATCGACCTGCTGCCGCTGACCTGCCACCCGATGGACGTGGCGCGGACCGCGGTGTCCGTGCTCGGCGCCAACCACCCGCTGGCGGAGGACTCCTCCCGCGAGGCGGAGCTGAGCAAGGCGAAGTCGCTGCTGGCGCAGTTCCCCGCGGCCGTGGCGTACGACCAGCGGCGCCGGCGGGGGCAGGAACCCGTGGAGCCGCGCGAGGACCTCGACTACTCGCAGAACTTCCTGTGGATGACGTTCGGCGAGGAGGCGGCGCCGGCGGTCGTCGACGCCTTCCGCGTCTCGATGGTCCTCTACGCGGAGCACTCCTTCAACGCCTCCACCTTCACCGCCCGCGTCATCACGTCGACGCTCTCGGACCTGCACTCGGCGGTCGTCGGCGCCATCGGCGCGCTCAAGGGGCCGCTGCACGGCGGGGCCAACGAGGCCGTGATGCACACGTTCGAGGAGATCGGCATCCGCAAGGACGAGTCGCGGGCGGAGGCGGCCACGCGGGCCAAGGCGTGGATGGAGGACGCGCTGGCGCAGAAGAAGAAGGTCATGGGCTTCGGGCACCGGGTCTACAAGAAGGGCGATTCGCGGGTTCCCACGATGAAGTCCGCGCTGGACGCGATGATCGAGCACTTCGGGCGCGACGAGATGCTGGGCCTCTACGACGGCCTGGAGCAGGCCATGGGCGAGGCGAAGAACATCAAGCCGAACCTCGACTACCCGGCGGGCCCCACGTACCACCTGATGGGCTTCGACACGCAGATGTTCACGCCGCTGTTCATCGCCTCGCGCATCACCGGGTGGACCAGCCACATCATGGAGCAGCGCGCCGCGAACTCGCTGATCCGCCCGCTGTCGGAGTACAACGGCCCCGACGAGCGCCACCTCTAGGCGCCGGGCCCCGTTCGCGCCGACCGGGACCCGTTCGGTCCCGGCGGCGGGGGCGGGCCGGGTCCCGGGTCCCCGGTGGTCCGGGCGACGTCGGTCCGGGCGACGGCGGTCCCGTCGGTGACCCTGCCGTCGAATGCGCTCCTGTCGACGGCCACGTAGCCGGCGACCGTCTCGTTGTCCGGACCCAGCACCACCGTGACGTCGAGACGCCGGCCCGCGAGGACCTCCGGAAGCCAGCGGGACGAGTCGTCCCACATCGCCGCGGTGGGCAGCGCGTCCGCCCGGCACCAGGCGGGCTCCAACTCGTCCGACTCGCGGGCGGTCCCGACCGCGGCGCGGGCCAGGAACACCACGCAGTCCATGTCCGACGCGGGCCGCGCCGGGAACCTGAAGGCGATGCTCGCCACGTCCTCGAGGTCCCGCGGGTCCGCGACGAGCGAGGTCTCCTCGGCGAGCTCGCGTGCGGCGGCCTCGGCGGGGCTCTCTCCGGCCTCGACCTTCCCGCCCGGCGCGACCGTCTTGCCCCGCCCGAAGCCCTTTTTCTTGCGGCCCAGCAGGACCCAGACGGTTCCGTCGCCCTCGCGGACGGGCAGGCACAACACGACGGCGACGGGCATGGCCCCAGTGTAGCCGCGGCGCCGCGGCCGGTTTCCGGTCCGCGTTGCGGCCCGGTCTTCGGGCCCGTCGTTCGGGCGGCGTGGGGTTCGGCTGCCGCGGCCTAGGCGAGGGCGCGCGGGTGCGCGGCGGCGTAGACCTCGCGGAGCGTCTCTGCGGTCACGCGGGTGTACACCTGCGTGGTGGTCACGGAGGCGTGCCCCAGCAACTCCTGCACGACGCGCACGTCCGCGCCGCCTTCGAGGAGATGGGTCGCGAACGAGTGCCGCAGCGTGTGCGGCGAGACGGGCTTGTCGATCCCCGCGCGCTCCGCCGCGGCCTTCAGCACCGTCCACGCGGACTGCCGGCTGAGCCGGCCGCCGCGCACGTTGAGGAACAGCGCGGCCGTGCCGACGCCCTTGGCCGCGAGGACCGGCCTGCCGCGGACCAGGTAGGAGTCCAGCGCGTTCGCGGCGTAGGAGCCCAGCGGCACGATCCGCTCCTTGGACCCCTTGCCGAAGAGGCGCACCACCGCGGGGCCGTCCTCCGGCCGCTCCAGGTGGAGATCGTCGACGTCCAGGCCCACGGCCTCGCTGATGCGAGCCCCGGTGGAATACAGGAACTCCAGCAGCGCCCGGTCGCGCTGCCCGGCCTCGGTCTCGGTCGGCACGGACTCGAGGATCGCCGTCACCTCGGCGACGCTGATGGCCTTGGGGAGCCGCTGGCCTGCGGCCGGCGGGTGGAGGTCGACGGCCGGGTTGTCCGGCGTCGTCCCCTCCAGGGCCCAAAAGCGGTGGAGGCCGCGGACGGCGACCACGCAGCGGGCGGCCGACCGCGCGCTCAGGGGCGAGCCGCCGTCCGATCCGTCGCGGAGCGCCTGCGCGAAGTCCGTGAGGGTCCGGCCGTCCACGGCCTCGGCCGACCCGACGCCGCGCGCCTGGAGGAAGGTGGCGTAGCGGGCCAAGTCGCGCCGGTACGCGGCGATGGTGTTCAGGGCCATGCCGCGTTCCACGGCCAGGTGCTGCAGGTAGGCGGACATCTGCCGGCCCGGACGGGTTCCCTCGAGCGCGGCCCGCGGGTCCTGCTTGCCGCCCGGAACCCCCTCAGCAATCACCGCCGACACGGTCGGCCGCCCTCAGGACCCGGACGGCGGCGCGTCGGCCGCCGTCGGATCCGTAGCCGCCGGATCCGTCGCCGCCGGATCCGTCGCGCGAAGCTTCGGATGGGCCTCCCAGGGCGCGTCCGACGGCCGCAAGGCGGCGAAGTCGCCGGAGGACGCCGCCCGGCAGGCCAGGATGCCCGCCACGGCCGAGGGGTTGTGGATGCGGCCGGCGAGGACGGCGTCGACGGCCTCCGCCAGGGGGACCCAGCGGATTTCCATGTCGGCTTCCTCGTCCGTGCGCGCGTGGCGCTGCCCGTGGGGGACCTCCGCGGGGCCGCGGGCCAGGAAGATGCGGATGGCCTCGCTGGAGGATCCGGGCGAATTGAACATGTCGGCCAGCACGTGCCAGGTGGCGGCGGTCAGGTCCGCCTCCTCGGCCAGCTCGCGCGCCGCGGCGTCGACGGGCGGCTCGCCGTCCACGTCCAGCAGGCCGGCGGGGATCTCCCACAGGGTCATGCCCACGGGGTGGCGGTACTGGTTCAGGAGCAGGACGCGCCCGTCGTCGTCGAGCACCACCACGGCCACGGCGCCGGGGTGGTCGATGTAGTCGCGCACGAGCGGTTCCTGGTCCGTCGAGTACTCGAAGCGGTCCTGCACGACGTCCCAGATGCGGCCGCGGTACACGGTCTCGGAAGACAGCAGGTGGCGGCGGCTGACCTCGTCGGCCAGCCCGCCGCCACCCTCCGGACGCATGGCTACTTCCCGGCCTTCTGGTGCTCCAGGGCGGCCTTGATCAGCCCGGCGAACAGCGCGTGCGGGCGCGTCGGCCGTGAGCTCAGTTCCGGGTGCGCCTGCGTGGACACGTAGTACGGGTGCACGGACTTCGGGAGCTCGACGTACTCGACGAGCTTTCCGTCGGGGGACGTGCCGGAGAACACCAACCCGGCCTCCTCGAGCTGCGCGCGGTAGGCGTTGTTGACCTCGTAGCGGTGCCGGTGCCGCTCCGAGACGCTCGTCGCCCCGTAGGTCTCGGCGACCACGGAGCCGTCCGCGAGGGTGGCCTCGTACAGGCCCAGGCGCATGGTGCCCCCCATGTCGCCCTTGCCCTCGACGATGTGCAGCTGCTCGGCCATCGTGGCGATGACCGGGAACTCCGTGTCCGGGTCGAACTCGGTCGACGACGCGCCGGCGAGCCCGGCGACGTTGCGCGCGTACTCGATGACCATGCTCTGCAGCCCCAGACACAGGCCCAGGGTGGGCAGCCGGTGCTCGCGGGCGTGGGTCAGCGCGCCGAGCTTGCCGTCGAGGCCACGGATGCCGAATCCGCCGGGGACGCAGATCGCGTCAACGCCGGAGAGCGCGGCGGCCGCGCCCTCTTCGGTGGCGCAGTCGTCGGAGGGGACCCAGCGGATGGAGACCTTCGACTTGTTGGCGAACCCGCCGGCGCGGAGCGCCTCGGTGACGGACAGGTAGGCGTCCGGAAGGTCGATGTACTTGCCGACCAGCGCGACCTCGATGGTGTGCCGGGGGTTGTGGACGGCGTCCAGCAGGCGGTTCCACTCGCTCCAGTCGACGTCCTTGAACTTCATGCCGAGGGACTGCACGATGTACGCGTCCAATCCCTGCTCGTGGATCGTGACCGGGATGTCGTAGATGCTCGGCGCGTCGGCGCAGTTGATGACCGCCTCGGCGTCCACGTCGCAGGTCCGGCCGAGCTTGACCCTCATGTCCTCGGGGATCTCGCGGTCCGAGCGGATGACGAGCGCGTCAGGCTGGATGCCGATGGACCGCAGCGCGGCCACGGAGTGCTGGGTGGGCTTCGTCTTGAGCTCCTGCGAGGGGCCAATGAACGGCACCAGCGACACGTGGACGAAGAAGACGTTGTTGCGCCCGATGTCCTGGCGGACCTGGCGGGCGGACTCGAGGAACGGCTGGGACTCGATGTCCCCGACCGTGCCGCCGATCTCGGTGATGATGACGTCCGGAGCGTTCTGGGACTCCGCCGGCAGGCGCATGCGCCGCTTGATCTCGTCGGTGATGTGCGGGATGACCTGCACGGTGTCCCCGAGGTAGTCGCCGCGGCGTTCCTTCTCGATGACGGTCGAGTACACCTGCCCGGTGGTCACGTTGGCCGAGCCGTCGAGGTTCTCGTCGAGGAAGCGCTCGTAGTGGCCGATGTCGAGGTCGGTCTCGGATCCGTCGTCGGTGACAAACACCTCCCCGTGCTGGAACGGGTTCATCGTTCCGGGATCGACGTTCAGATACGGATCCAGTTTCTGCATGGTGACGGAAAGGCCGCGCGCCCGAAGCAGGTGACCGAGGCTGGAAGCCGTCAGTCCCTTGCCCAGGGACGAGGCCACGCCACCGGTGACGAAGATCTGTTTGGTAGTTTCGGAGGACCGGGAATCACGGGAAAAAGTTCGCTGCACCACGGAATTCGAGCCTACCATCATTTCGCCGGACGGGTCGGGATCACTGTAGCCGACCGACCCGTCAGAACGCCGCCACTGCCCGCTGCGCCTCGGCCAGAAGCTCCTCGGCGTGCGCCTGCGCGGTGTCGGAGTGCTCCTGGCCGGCGAGCATCCGCGCCAGTTCGCGCACGCGCTGGGCGTCGTCGAGCAGCACCACGTCGCTGGCCGTGAACCCCGCGCCGCCGTCCGCCGCGGCGTCGGAGTTCTTGATCACACGGATGTGCCGGTCGGCGTAGGCGGCCACCTGCGGCAGGTGCGTCACCACGATCACCTGCACGTGCCGGGCCAGCATCGCCAGCCGGCGGCCGATCTCGACGGCGGCCTTGCCTCCTACCCCGGCGTCCACCTCGTCGAAGACGAAGGTCGGCACGGGGTCGGCCTCGGCGAGGACCACCTCGATCGCCAGCATGACCCGCGAAAGCTCGCCCCCGGAGGCACCCTTCCCCAGCGGCCGCGGCGCGCTGCCGGCGTGCGGGCGCAACAGCATCCGGATGTCGTCCCGGCCGTTCCGGGAGTGTTCCAGGGTCGGCTGGACCTCGACGACGAAGCGCGCGTCCGGCATGGCCAGCGCGGCGAGTTCGGCGCTGACGCGCTCGGACAGAAGCGCCGCGGCGTCACCGCGCACGGTGCTGATCGTCTCTCCCAGCGCATCCAGCGCGGCGGACAGCTCGGCCTCCTCCGCGGTGAGGGCATCGATGCGGCCGGAGTCGTCCTGCAACTCGTCGAGCCGGCCGCGCGCCCGCTGCGCCCACGCGATGACCTCGTCGACGCTGGGCGCGTACTTGCGGATGAGCCGGTTGAGGTCCGCACGCCGGGACTCGATCTCCCCGAGGCGCTCCGGGCCCTCCGAATCGAGCGAGGACGCGTAGCTGGCCAGCTCGGCGGACACGTCGGCCATGAGGTAGCCGATCTCCGCGAGGCGGCCGGCCAGGTCCTTGAGCGCGGGGTCGTCCTCCTCGACCTGCTCGAGCGCGCGCTTGGCGGCGTCGATCAGCACCACGGCGTCGGGCCCGTCGCTGAACTCGTCGGCAGCCAGCGCGCCCTTCGCCACCGTGGCGGCCGTGCGCAGGCCCTCCACGTTGGCGAGACGCTGGGCGTGGGCCTTCAGGGTGTCGTCCTCCCCCGGCTCGGGGTCCACCGCGTCGATCTCCTCCAGGGCCAGCTGGAGCGCCTCGGCTTCGCGGAGCCGCTCGCGGGACTGGGACACCAGCTCCTCGCGCGTCGCGCGGACCTCCTTCCACCGGTCGAACGCGCGGCGGTACTCCGCCAGGGGCCCCACGAGCGGGGCGCCGGCGAACCTGTCGAGGGAATCGCGCTGCGCCACGGCCCCCTTGAGCCGCAACTGGTCCGTCTGGCCGTGGACGGCCACCAGGCCCTCGCCCAGTTCGGCCAGCACGCCCACGGGGGTCGCGCGCCCGCCGACCGCCGCACGGCTGCGGCCCTCGGCGCTGAGCACACGGGCGATGATCAGTTCGGCGACGTCGCCGTCCGGGTCCACCAGGGCGCCGGCCTCCTCGGCGCGCGCCAGCACCGCGCTGTCGCGGGGCAATCGCACCGTCGCCTCGGCCACGGCCTGCTTCGCGCCGTGCCGCACGGCGCCGGAGTCCGTGCGGCTGCCCAGCAGCATGCCGAGGGCGGTCACGACCATCGTCTTGCCCGCGCCGGTCTCGCCGGTGACCACGGAGAGCCCCGGTCCGAGTGGCAGCGTGGCGCCGTCGATCACGCCGAGGTCGGTGATGCGGATTTCCTCGATCACGGGCGGTGCTCCGTTTCGGCGCGGGGCTCGTAGTGGCGGGGCTCCACGACCTGCATGGCCGGGGTGACGAGGGGGATCGCACTCGTCGCCGTCTCGCGGTCCTGCGCCGGCACGGGACCGCGCCACCCGCGGGTGGGCAGTTCGAACTTCCGGACCAGTCGCTCGCTGAAGGGCGTCCGGTTGACGCGGGCCAGCCGGACCGGCTTCTTGGACCGCGTGACCTCGACGCGCGAACCCGGCGGGAGGTCGACCGTGCGGCGCCCGTCGCACCACAGGACCGCCTGCGCGTCGGTGCGCGTGAGGATCTCCAGGGCCATGGTCGACGTCGGCGCGACGACCAGCGGCTTGGCGAAGAGCGCGTGGGCGCTGATCGGCACCATGACCAGCGCCTCGACCTCCGGCCACACCACCGGCCCGCCGGCGGAGAAGGCGTACGCCGTGGAGCCCGTCGGCGTGGCCATGACCATGCCGTCGCAGCCGAAGGTGCTGATCGGGCGCCCGTCGACCTCCATGACGACCTCGATCATCCGCTCGCGGTTGGCCTTCTCGACGGCGGCCTCATTGAGGGCCCAGGTGTGGGCGGTCCGCCGGTTGCCCAGCCAGACCTGCACGTCGATCGCCATGCGCTCCTCGACGGTGTACTCCCGGTTGACCACCCACTCCACGGTCTGCTCGAGGTCGGCGCGCTCGCTCTCGGCAAGGAACCCCACGTGTCCGAGGTTGACGCCGAGCAGCGGGACGGCCGAGTTCCGCACCAGTTCCGCCGCGCGCAGGACGGTGCCGTCGCCGCCCAAAACCATGCCGAGGTCGATCTGGTCCAGCTCGGCGTCCTCCCCGAGGATCTCGACCTCGAGGGTCTCGCCGTCGATCGTGTTGCGCAGATTCTGCAATTCAAGGCGCCGCATCACCGGGATCAGTCCCGATGCGCGAAGGCTCAGGCAGGTGTCGAGGGCGGCCTGCAGCGCGTCTGTCCGGCCGGTGTGCGCCAGGACCAGGATCCTTCTCATGCGTTCCTTCCGTCGGCGGCTGCCCGATGCCCGCGTATCCACGGGGCGGGGTTCACCTCAAGAATAGTCAACTCCCGCGAGCACGGCCGCCGCGTTCGCCCCCGGTGGAGAAGCCCCGCCGTCGGGCCGGCGCATCCACAGGAAGAACTCGACGTTGCCGTCCTGTCCCGGCAGCGGGCTCCGGGCGAGGCCGGCGAGCCGCAGCCCGGCCGTCGTTCCGGCCGCCACGACCCCTTCGACGGCCCGCCGACGCCAGCCCGGGTCGGTCACGACGCCGGTGCGGGCCAGGTTGTCGCGGCCGACCTCGAACTGCGGCTTGACCATGAGAACCAGATCGCCGCCGGGGCGTGTCGCGGCGGCCAGGGGCCGGACGACGAGGGTCAGGGAAATGAAGGAGAGATCCGCGACGACCAGGTCCACCGGGCCGCCGATGTCGGCGGGGTCCAGGTGGCGGACGTTCAGGCCCTCCCGCGCGTCGACGCGCGGGTCATCCCGGAGCTGCGGCACCATCTGCCCGTGTCCGACGTCGACGGCGACGACGCGGCCCGCCCCGCGGCGCAGCAGCACGTCGGTGAAGCCGCCGGTGGAGGCCCCGGCGTCGAGGCAGCGCCTGCCGGCGACGCCGACGGAGCCGAAGACCTCCAGGGCGCCGGCGAGCTTGTGCCCGGCGCGGCTCACGTAGTCCGCATCGTCCGCCGGCAGGACCTCGACGACGCTGCCGTCGTCGACCGCGCGGGCGGCCTTGGGCGAGGGGACGCCGTCGACCAGCACGCGCCCCTCGCCGACGAGTTTGGCGGCGTGCGTGCGCGAGCGCGCGAGGCCCCGGGCGACGAGCGTCTGGTCCAAACGCGTCATGCCTCGGCGCCGCTGTCGTCGAGCGCGGCGCGCAGGTCGTCGTGGACGGACTCGTAGGCCGCCCGGTGGTCCGCCAGGGGCAGTGCCGGCAGCTCGTCCAGCGGCGCGAGGCGCGCGTCGATGCCGGGGTCTCCCGTGGTCGGCGACACGCCGGGCCAGTCGGCGGCGCGCGGCTCCACGGGCGTGGGGTCCTGCTGGGTCACGGAATCCTCCATCTGGCTGGCTCGGCGATCGGGCGGGGACACTCAGCCGGCCGTGAACTCGGGCTCCGGCGTCGTCGGGGCGTCCGCCCGCGGATGCGCCGACCACCAGGCGGCGCAGGCGGCGCGCCAGGCGTCGAGGTCCTCGGGCGAGCCGTCGACACGCAGGAGTCCGCCGTCGGCCGTGGCGCGGGCGTCGCCGCAGGCGAACCCCGCGCCGCTGGCCTCGACGGCCGGATAGGGGCGGTACAGGTCCGTGAGGTCGTTCAGCAGGAAGTCCGGCCGTTCCGCGTGGCGCGCCGCGAGGACACTGCGGGGAGAGTCGATGCCGGTGAACACGACGGCCGTCGCGTAGCCGGCGCGGTTGCCACCGAGGATGTCGGTGTCGAGCCGGTCCCCCACCACCAGCGGCCGGGCGGACCGGAGGCGCTCGGCGGCGCGGTGGAACAGGCGGGGCTCGGGTTTTCCCGCGACGTGCGGGACGGTGCCCGTCGCCGCGGCGACCGCCTGGACCAGCGCCCCGTTGCCGGGGGCGATGCCCTCTGCGCGGGGAATCGTCAGGTCGGTGTTCGTGGCCACCCAGACGGCGCCGCCGGCAACGGCGTAGGACGCCTGGGCCAGGTCCGACCAGCCGAGCGCTGGGTCGAATCCCTGGATCACGGCATCGGGTCGATCCGAGGCGGCTCCCACCGGCCGGAGCCCGCGGGCGGCGACGCAGTCGCGGAGGTAGCCGCTCCCCACGACCAGGACCCGCCCGCCGGGTCCGATGAGGCCGGCCAGCAGGTCGCTCCCGGCGTCGGCCGAGCCGAACACACGCTCCGCGGTCGCCGGGGCGCCGAGGTCACGCAGGTGCTCGGCCACGGCCCCCGGCGATCGGGAGGCGTTGTTGGTGATGTAGGCCAGTTCCACGCCGGCCCCGGCGAGGCGCCCGAGGGACTCGATGGCACCCTCGATCGCACCGGGGCCGGCGTACACGACGCCGTCGAGATCCGAGAGAACGGCGTCGTAACCCGCGATCAACATGGGCAAGCGGCCTTCCTAGCGGTCGTCGTCGCTGGGGTCGATCGTCGTCGGATCCTGGGCGGCGGCGGGGTCGGGAGCGTCGGCGTCGTCGGCCTCGGCCCCATCCTCTGCGCGCTCGTCGTCCTCGTCGTCGTCCTCGTCGTCGTCCGGATCCAGGTCCGGCTCGTCGGTGGAGTCCCAGTCATCGGTGCTGTCCGGATCGATGTCACCCTCGGTGTGGCCGGGCAGGGCGTCGTCGCCGGTCGCGGCGGGCGCGGTCGCGTCGGCGTCCGGGTTGGCCCCCGTCTCAACCGACACGTCCCGCAGACCGTCCTCGGCGTCGATTCCGGCGGCCGCCGGCGCCTGCTCGACGACGTCCTTGGCACGGGGCTTGCGCTGCGGCTCGTCCTCGTCGTCCTCGTCGAAGTCCATGATCTCCGGCTCGGCGAACTCGCCGACGCCCAGGGCGTTTTCCGCGACGCTGACCTGGCGGCGCCACAGCGCGGCCTCCTCGTTCTTGCCCAATGCCTCCAGGGCATCCGCGTAGGCGGCGAAGAGGCGCGGGCTGAACGAGAACGCGCGGTTGATGTCCAGCTGCGGAATCTGCAGCTCGGCCAAGGCCTCCTCGAGGTGGCCGAGGTCGGTCTGCGCGCCGGAGGCCACGATCGCCATCTCGACCTGCGCGGGGGCGTCGAGCATCTTTGCCTCGTCGCTCCGGGCCAATTCGAGCGCCTTCTCGGGCTTGCCGAGACCACGCTCGCAGTCGGCCATGATCGGGAGGTGGATGTTCGATCCGCTGATGCGGCGGAACGTCCGGAACTCGCGCAGCGCGTCGGCGTAGTTGCCCGCCGCGTAGGCCGTCAGACCCACCGCTTCCCTGACGACGGCGACGCGGCCGCCGCGGCGGCTGGCGGCCAAGGCGTGCTCGTAGGCGAGCTCGGGCTCGAGGTCGATCAGGCGACCCGCCATGACGAGGTGCTTGGAGACCCAGTCGAGGTTCTTCTCGTCGAGGTAGCGCAGTTCGGCCTTCGTGACGCGGTCCAGTTCCTTGCCGGTGACGTCGTCATCGATCTCCGGGGAGCGCGGTCGGTCGGCGCGGTTGGCGCTGCGCAGGTCGGCGGGATTGTGCGCGGCGCGCTCGCCTTCGGCCACACCAGGGAAGGACCGGGTGTCGTCGCCGAGGTTCTCGCGGCGCGGCCGGTCGAAACCACCGCTGCGGGCTCCACCCTTGTAGCCGCCTTCGCGGCGGTCGCCGGAGGGACGGTCCGTGGTGCCGCGGTATCCGCCCACGTTGCGGTCCCCGCCCTTGTATCCGCCTTCGCGGCGGTCGCCGCCCTTGTAGCCGCCTTCGCGACGGTCCCCGGAGGGACGATCGCTCGAGCCACGGTATCCGCCTTCGCGGCGGTCGCCGGAGGGACGGTCCGTATTGCCGCGGTAGCCGCCCTCGTTGCGGTCGCCCGATGGACGGTATCCGCCCTCTCGACGGTCGCCCGAGGGACGGTCCGTGTTGCCGCGGTAACCGCCCTCGTTGCGGGCTCCACCCTTGTAGCCGCCTTCGCGGCGGTCGCCGGAGGGACGGTCCGTGTTTCCGCGGTAGCTGCCTTCGCGGCGGTCGCCGCCCTTGTAGCCGCCTTCGCGGCGGTCGCCCGAAGGACGATCCGTGGTGCCGCGGTATCCGCCTTCGCGACGGTCTCCGGAGGGACGGTCCGTGTTGCCGCGGTAGCCGCCCTCGTTGCGGTCGCCCGACGGACGGTATCCGCCCTCTCGACGGTCCCCGCCCTTGTAGCCACCTTCGCGACGGTCGCCCGAGGGACGATCGCTCGAGCCACGGTATCCACCCTCGCTGCGGTCGCCACCCTTGTAGCCACCCTCACGGCGGTCGCCGGAGGGGCGATCATTCGAGCCGCGGTATCCGCCTTCGCGGCGGTCGCCGGAGGGACGATCGCTCGAGCCGCGGTATCCGCCTTCGCGGCGGTCTCCGGAAGGGCGGTCCGTGTTGCCGCGGTAGCCGCCCTCGTTGCGGTCGCCCGACGGACGGTATCCGCCCTCTCGACGGTCCCCGCCCTTGTAGCCACCTTCACGGCGGTCCCCGCCCTTGTATCCGCCTTCGCGGCGGTCGCCGGAGGGACGGTCCGTGTTTCCGCGGTATCCGCCCTCGTTGCGGTCGCCACCCTTGTAGCCACCTTCGCGACGGTCGCCCGCCGGACGGTAGCCACCCTCACGGCGGTCGCCGGAGGGACGGTCGGTGTTTCCGCGGTAGCCACCTTCGCGACGGTCGGCCGCCGGACGGTCACTCGAGCCACGGTATCCGCCCTCGTTGCGGTCACCGGACGGACGGTAAGTACCCTCACGACGGTCGGCGCCACCTTTGTAACCACCCTCGCGGCGGTCACCGCCAGTGGGGCCACGGCCACGGCTGCCGGAATCCGGCTTGTTGAACTGGCGCGGGTTGCCCCCGCCGGAGTTCCTTTGATCTTCAGCCACTGTGGCCGTTCCTCTCTGAGGCGCGCGATTTCCGCGCCTGGGTGTCTATTCAACTGCTGATGGCAGAACGTGCCTCGAAAATTTCGACTCATTCAATCTTAGTCGAACCACTCACCGTCGCAGGTGGGTGATGCCGGCTATCACACCTGGACCAAACCGCGGGTGCCGCGGTGGGTGTGGAGTTCTTAGCGGTCCGGTTCCGTGGATGCGGTCC